>JAHWJJ010000348.1 GCA_019348475.1 Gemmatimonadota bacterium
CGGAGCGGTTTCCTCCCCCGAACGTGTAACCGCCATCGTACGAGGCGTCGTCAGGGGCAGTCACGCTCGCGGAATGCTCGCCACACGCAGTCAAAACCAACGCAATGGCAAGGGCGGCAGCGATACGGGCGCGGAGTGCTTTCATCCTGTGTGCTCCTAAAAAGGGTGGGAGTGAACACCGACACGGGCACTCAAAGGTAACCACAACCATACGCGACCCGCCAGAAAGCACTATGCAATCTCCCGCCACGCCGGGATAAGCCTTCATCAGCCGACCCACGCCCTAACTACCTCTTTCCGCCTCCGGGTAAGCTGTCTACTCGCAGCGACTAAAGAACCGGGGTGTTCCTAGATGCTTTCAGAGCCGAACGACACTGCCGAACATCGTCCCGTTACCACCCAGGCCTCCGAGCGGGACGGGCGGCGGGTTCCGCGTCCGCGGTGCGTTCCTCCCGCGATCCAGCGTGACCCCGGCGACAACATGGAGGGGCACCACATCCTGGAGGAGTCGCCGGGCGATTTCGGGCTATTGCTGTGGCGGACGGTGCGGGACGTCATGCTGTGGGCCGATACGCCGCCGGATCGGCGCGGGGACCTGTTCAGGGAAGGGAGCCGCCTCGCGCTGCTCGCCGCGGCCGAAATCCCGTCCGAAGTCTCTGCGGCGGTGGACACGCTGCACGGAATGCTGACGCTCGGTGGCCGTGCGGATACGGAACTCGTGTCGCAGTGCTGCCTGCATATCGCGGCGTGGGCGCGGCGGTCGGGATTGGCGCGTACGGCGGTGGCGTTCGCGCAGACCGGGGCGCTGGTGTCGCCCCAGTACGCGGAAGCGGCCGTGCACGTCGGCGCCTACGCGCGTGCGGCGGGGGGACAGGAAGCACGGGCGGGGACGTGGCTGCGGCGTGCCGTGGCGCTCGCGCGCCAGGAGCAGGACTGGACGGCGTACTCGGTGGCCCTGGTGGAGCTTGGGCTGCTCTACGAGGACGCCGGGGATGCAGCGCAGGCGGAGCGATACTATCGGCGGGGGTTCCGGGCCGGGCGGCGGTATTCTGCGCGCGCGGCCCGGATGCGGGCGGCTCACGGACTTTTCCGGCTGGCATGGAAGCAGGGCGACAGCCTGAGCGCGGCGCAATTCGCGCTGACCGCGCGAGGGGCGTACGAGCCTGACGCCGCAGGGGCACCAGGCCTCTTGCTGGACCTTGCGCGCTTCTGGACGGATGCAGGCGAACCCGCGCGAGCCCGCGCGGCGCTGCGGCGCGCCGTCCCCGCGCTGTTGACGATGCCGCCAGCGTGGCAACTGGCGGTGTTCGCGCTCACAGCACGGGCGCGGGCCGATGCGGAGCATCCGCAGAGCGGCGCGGCGGCTGCGGGGGCAGCGTGGGCGTTGATGGGGGATGAAGGCATCGGGGAGGCCGTCCGGTACGCGGCGGCGGTGGACCTCGCGCACGCGGCGCGCGTGGCGGCGAACTTCCCCGCGTTTGAACGGGCGAAGCGGACCGTGCTCCGTCTCGCGCCGCAGGCGGATTTTGCGGACGCTGCGGAGCGCATGGCGAAGCTGTGGCCGGAAGGGGGTCACGCTTCCACGCTGGAGCGTGCATCGTGACGGGGACGGAGCCAGAGGCCACGATTCACCGTCCGGGATGGGTCGCGGCCCGGGACCGGCTGGCGTCGGTTGAACCAGCCGAAACGCGCGCCCTGCTCGCCTCCGCAATGGATCGGGTAGAAAGCGGCTGGACCGCCGTTCGTGACCTTCAGCAGTGGATGGAGCGGAACCGCGAGCGGGAGGGCGCGGAGGACGACTACGGCTGCCTGCTGACTTACGTAGAGACGGAAGTACGGGAGACGTTCCGGTCGATGGCCGTCGCTCTGGCGCAGGTGGCGGCCGACTGGCCGGAGTCGGAACGGGCGTCCACGGATGACGTGGAAGGCCAACTGTCGGCCTTCGTCCGCTACGTGACGGTGCTCCGGCTCGCTACGGAATCGGCCACGGTGCCGCCGCAGTTTCGGGAACTGGTGCGCCAGGCCGCGCCGCTCGGCCTCGCGGGCGAGTGGTTCCGCCAACTCTCGGGCGTGCTCCGGGGAACGCGAACCGCTCCATGGCCGCGGAGAGCGTGCAGGACGCGCGGGCGGCGGTGGAGTTCCTGACAGCCGAGTTGCCGGCGGCAGAGCGCGAGAGGGCAAGGGCGATGCTCCTGGCGGACATTGAAGCGCTGTACGCGCTCCCGGGCGGCCCGCCGCCGCCGGAATGGCTCGACCTCCTGAAAGAGTGTTTTGCCGGGCGCGCGCACTACGCGCACCCGCCGGCGGAGGCGGGGTGACGGCTCCGTCTGTGGCGGAAGTCACTGACCACCGTACGGTTCCGCTGGAAGTGCTGCGCGAGTTCGCGCGATCGGAAGCGGAGCGTACCTCACTCCGCCACGCGGCGGAGGATGCCGGGGTGGGACGGTCCACAATCCACAAGTTCATCATGGGCGGCACTACGCCACATCCGCGCGTCCGTCGGCTGCTGGCGCTGTGGTATCTGCGGCGAATGCAAGGTGTGGATGAAGTGGAACTGATACGCCCGTACGCGGCCGCGCTGGACGTGCTGCTGGCCCAGGTACCGGCGACAACAGTCCAGCGCGTCACGCTGGGCGTGCTGGCGAGCATCAGGGACGGTATCGCGGCCGAGGGTGAAGATCCGCCGCGATGGTTGGACGTACTGCGCAGACGGCGTGTGGGATGGATGCTCGGACATCCGTCCGTGAAAGACTGAGTCGTGGGTGACGACGACGGCGGCACCTGCACGCTTGCCCTTGCCACGCAGCGGGCGCCATATTTTGCGCCGTGACTTGGCTCACCCGCAGGCGGGAAGGACGCAAATGCAAAGCGACGACTTGGACTTCGATTTCACGGAAGATGAGATGTACCGCGCGCTGCGGCTCATCGTATCGGACGCGGAGGCGCGGGAGCAAGCAGCTGCGTTCGCGGCGGAATACGAACCTGGGATGGATTGGGCGACCTCCGAGCACGTTCTGCTCCTGCTTTCGCTTGGGTCTGAATCGGCGCGCACCCGCGTAGATCGCATCCGGGAAGCGCTGCAGGAAAGCCGCCGTGAAACATGGCTCCGGGACCAGCACGCGGCGCGGGTCGGCGAGGCCGACGCGTTGGCGCGCTGGGCGGACGTAATCGCCGCGGAAGACGAGGATTGGACTCGGCGGCTTTCTGCACTCCGGCGACAGCTTCAGGAGGAGGGGAAACTCGGGGGCGGCCCCGAGCGGGACTGAATGGGCGGGGGGGATTGTGCTGTCATCCAACCCAGCCACACCGGATTAGCCCCGATCCGTTGCGGCACAAACATTCCTCGATTGCGGGAGGGTACAATGCGAACCAAGCCCCTGCTGCTGCTGGTGGCGCTCATCGCTGCCGGCGCCTGCGAGTTCACCGGTCCCACGGCTCACATGCCGGGCGTAGAGAAACCGGGCGCGGAGTTAAGCTACGAAGAAATTCAATACCCGCTCCACGTCTACGGTGACGATACGGACGGGTGGGACTACATGACGTCGGGTACGCCGGTCTGGGTGGAGATCCCTGCGGACGACCAGACACCAACAAGTGAAGACGGCGACGGCAAACGCCGTGTGTGTCCGAATGATCAGATGATCATGAAAAATGCGCATTTGCGCATGAACTACGGGTTGGAGACGCTGGACCTCGACTTCCGGGGGCCGTTCTCGTTCATCCGGCACGTGAGTACGCTGACGCCAGCGGAGGGGGGGAGCCCCTATCCGACAGCCGCCTATCGCTTCCCACAGAACGCATACAGCCGGGACAACAAGTACTATGCGCCCGCGGGAGGCGAGATTTTGCTGGCGTGCGACGGCAACTACGTCGTCAACAATTTTTTGGTCCGCCTGTGGGTGGGTCATCTATACGGAAAGCTGTACAACGGCCCGATCGTTCGCAATCCGGACTACGAGGAGTGCGACAGCGGTGGGGGCGGTGGGGGCGGGGGTGGGGGTGGCGTGGAGCAGCCGATGACGATGATGGCCACCCCGACTGAAACTTCCGCGATCACCTGCGGCAGTGGTCCCGGTGTCGATCCGGGCGGAGGCTCCACGTGGAGGTGCTATACCGTGACCATAGACCACTACTGGTACTATCCGGAGACGGGGCGGATCGAGTACCGCTATACGGAGGAGTACACGTGGTGCGAGCAACTCTCATGAGTCCGACAGCAGGCTAACTCTAACCGAACCAGAACCGGAGCCCTAACATGAACTTCACCCGCCGCACCCTTGCTCTCGCGTTCGCCCTCGTCCTGAGCGCCTGGGCAACAGCCCCGCACCTTGCCGCTCAGGCAAGTGCGTTCACGCCCCCGACGCGGCCGGATGGCAGGGTACCCATCACACTCGTGCTCACGAGCGGTGAAGGCGCGCCCACGGTGCTGCGCCGCGCCGCGGATGTGTCGCGGAACGTGATCCTGCTGGATTCCGCCACTGCGGACGCCCGGCAACTCTCCGATGCGGTCTTTCACCTCCTGATCCTAGAGGCGCAGGACCCGCAGGGGCAGCGCCGGAACAACAACGCCGCGCAACGCGCTCGGGTTGCCCAGCCGCACCCTGTTTACTCCTGGGCGGACGAAGCACTCGCGCGGCTGCGCAGTGTCCCCCCCCGCCCACTGGAGGGCGTGGGGCGTGCGGGCCAGCGGTACAGGACGATCCAGATATGGGTAAGGCCCCTGCGCGGCATGCGGCGCTAGGTACGCTCGTCCGCTGCCCCAAGTGAAATAGCCGGGAACAGCCCTCCGGCGACAACAACTACGAAGCCCCGCCGTGACGAAGGGCGGGCCCCTCACGCGCAACGGCCCGCCCCGACGCGATGTCGGGGCGGGCCGTCCTGATCTACCGAATGCGCAGCCGCCGCCGGATCACACCGGGACGGGCAGAAGCGTGCGGAAGGAGTTGCGCGCGCGGTTCAGGCGGCTCTTCACGGTTCCGACCGGAATCCCGATCTCTTCCGCGATCTCCTCGTAGGTGCGGTCCTCCACCTCGCGCATCACGAACGGAATGCGGTGGTGGTCGTCCATCTTCTCGATGGCCTGGTCGATGGCCTTGCGCAGCTCGCTGCGGTACGCCTCGCGCGAGGGGTCCGCCGCGCCGCTGGCGAACTCCACCGGCCGGGCGGGCGCGCCGCTGGCCGTGGTGTCCGGCCGCAGCTCGCTGAACGCCGTCTCCCGCCGCCGCGAACGGTTGCGGAACTCGTTCTTGAGCAGGTTGTTCGCGATCGTGTGGATCCACGTCG
>JAHWJJ010000349.1 GCA_019348475.1 Gemmatimonadota bacterium
TGCACCCGCGAGCCAAGGTCGAAGTCCGGCCACGTCCCCGCCAGCGCGGCCATCATCACGAACGTGAGGACGAAGAGCAGCCCGAAGTACACCCAGGTGCTGATGCGCCGCAGCTCGCTCCGCACCTCGTACCGCGCGATCGACCACAGCGCCTTCATGCCGCCCCCGGCCGCCGGAACGCCGCCCACGGATCGTCCGGCGGTGGCGCGGCGTCCACCGCGACCGGCTGCGGCTCCACCTCGCCGTCGCCGATGCCGATTCCCCGCATCACGGTGAAGTAGACGTCCTTCAGGTCCGGCTCCACGGGATGAAAGCTGTCGTCCGGCGGCGCGTCGCCGTGCACGTGCACCACGGTGCGCCCGCCGACCAGGGTGGTGGAGATGACGGGGTGCGCCTTCTCGAACGCCCGCAGCTCGTCCCGCGGCACCTCGCGGCGCCAGACGCGGCCGCGCAGCGCCTGTACCGCCCCCTGCGGCTCCGCCTCCAGCAGGATCCGGCCTTCCTGGATGATGGCCATGCGCTGGCACAGGTCGCTCACGTCCTCCACGATGTGCGTGGAAAGGATGACCACCGCGTTCTCGCCCAGCTCGCTCAGCAGGTTCAGGAAGCGCGCGCGCTCCGCCGGGTCCAGCCCCGCCGTGGGCTCGTCGACGATGATGAGGCGCGGGTTGCCGATCAGCGCCACCGCGATTCCGAACCGCTGCCGCATTCCCCCGCTGAAGGTGCCCAGCCGACGGTGCCGCGCGTCCCACAGGTTGGTCTGCTCCAGCAGCGAGCGGACCACGTCGCGCCGCTCGCCCCCGTCCGTCACGCCCTTGAGGACGGCGAAGTGGTCCAGCATCTCCGCCGCGGTCGCTCGCGCGTAGAGGCCGAACTCCTGCGGCAGGTACCCCAGGGTGCGGCGCACCGCTTCCTTGTCGCGCAGCACGTCGATCTCCCCCAGCCACGCGCTGCCGGCGTCCGCCTCCTGCAGCGTGGCCAGGATGCGCATCAGCGTGCTCTTGCCCGCCCCGTTGGGCCCCAGCAGCCCGAACATCCCCGGCGCGATGGTGAGCGAAACGTCGCGCAGCGCGTGCACGCCGTTGGGGTACGTCTTGGAAAGGCGCTCGATCTTCAGTTGCACGGAACGCATACGGTCATGGGGAGCGGCGCCGGATGCCGCGCGGGCGTCAGCGGCCGAATTCGTAGACGAAGCCGGCGACCAGCATCCGTACGGGCCGGCGCGCGGTGCGCCGGGAGACGCCGCCTTCGAACTCGGTGAACTCCTCGGCCGTGCCGAACGCGCCGGAGAGGTACATGTGCATGGCGTTCCGTCCCGGGCCGCGAAACGCGAGGGTGGGCGCCCAGTACCGGGGACGGACCCAGCCGGCGGCGGTGTCCGGCGGCGCGCCCGGCTGGGGGTGGTGGTGGCCCAGGCGCAGCGAATGCCGGGCGTGCAGCGCCAGCCCCTGGGTGGTGTACAGGCCGGAGCCGTCGCCCCCCATGCGCCCCAGCTGCACGTACGGCATCCCCTGCATCGGCCCCAGCAGCAGCCCGGCGCCCGCGTCCCAGCCGCCGCGCCGCGGGGCCTGGACGTACGCGTCCATCTCCGACGACGCCACGTTGGCGGCGACGTGCACCCCCATGCTGAAGCCCGCACGCAGTTCGGTGGCGGCGTGGCCGCCGCGCATTCCGACGGAGATCTGCGGCAGCAGGCCGCCGGTGCAGTCGTCGCAGAGCGGCCGCGCCGCGCCGCCGGTGACGACGATCTGCGTCCCCGGCTCCACGCGCGGCCCGTGCGTGACCACCGGGGCGCACGCGCCGGCGCACGCCAGGAGTAGAAGCGCCAGCCGTGCCCGCGTCATCGCGAGCAAGGAAGCGGGAGAGAGAACGTATTCACTCGCACGGGATGGTGAGGGGACCCCGGCCCCCATGGTGGGACGCGCCGAACCTGCCGGGGCCGATGGCGGCCGCCGGCGCATCATCGAATCACCTGCGGGCCCGGCCTCGCGCGTGCCGGAACCGCCCGCCCGCACGCCTGCCGCCGATCCTGCACGCCTTACCGACTTCCGCACTCATGCACTCCCGCACCTTCGCACCTTCGCACCTTCGCACCTTCGCACCTTCACACTCCCGCACCTTCGCACTTTCGCACTTTCGCACTCCGTCACCCCTCCAGCATCGGCACCCGTACGCCCTCGCGCCGCGCCGTCTCGACGGCGTCGTCGTACCCCGCGTCCGCGTGGCGGATGACGCCCATCCCGGGGTCGTTGGTGAGGACGCGCTCCAGCCGCTCGCGCATCTCGGGGGTGCCGTCGGCCACGATCACCTGCCCCGCGTGCAGCGAGTTGCCGATGCCGACGCCGCCGCCGTGGTGAAAGCTGACCCACGAAGCGCCGCTGGCGACGTTGACCAGCGCGTTCAGGATCGGCCAGTCGGCGATGGCGTCGCTGCCGTCCTTCATCGCCTCCGTCTCGCGGAACGGCGACGCGACGGACCCCGTGTCCAGGTGGTCGCGGCCGATGACGATGGGCGCCTTCAGCTCCCCCGACGCCACCAGGTCGTTCAGCGCCACGCCGAACCGCGCCCGCGCCCCCTGCCCCAGCCAGCAGATGCGCGAGGGCAGCCCCTGGAACGCCACCTTCTCCCGCGCCTGCGTGATCCAGCGCCTCAGGTGCTGGTCTTCCGGGAACAGCTCCAGCGCCAGCTGGTCGGTGCGGTGGATGTCGGCCGGGTCGCCGGAGAGAGCGACCCAGCGGAACGGCCCCTTGCCCTCGCAGAACAGCGGGCGCACGTACGCCGGGACGAAGCCGGGAAAGGCGAACGCGTCCTGGTACCCCGCGTCCCTGGCCTGCCCGCGCAGGTTGTTGCCGTAGTCGAAGGTCACGGCGCCGCGGCGCTGCATCTGCACCATCGCCTCGCAGTGCGCGCGCATGCTCGCCATCGACCGCCGCTGGTACTCCGCCGGATCCGCCCTGCGCAGCGCGTCCGCCTCCTCGGTGGAGACGCCCGCGGGGACGTAGCCGTTCAGCGCGTCGTGCGCGCTGGTCTGGTCCGTCAGCACGTCGGGCGTAACGCCGCGGCGCACCAGCTCCGGCAGCACCTCGGCGCAGTTGCCGACCAGGCCAACGGAGAGCGCCTCGCCGCGGTCGCGCGCGTCCAGCGTCCAGCCCAGCGCCTCGTCCAGGTCGTGCGTCATCCGGTCGCAGTAGCGCGTCTGGATGCGCCGCTCGATGCGCCACGGCTCCACCTCCACGCACAGCACCGCGCCTTCGTTCATCGTCACCGCCAGCGGCTGCGCGCCGCCCATCCCGCCCATCCCGCCCGTGAGCGTCCACGTGCCGCGCAGCGAGCCGCCGAAGTGCTGCCGCGCCACCGCGCCCAGCGTTTCGTACGTCCCCTGCAGGATCCCCTGCGTGCCGATGTAGATCCACGACCCGGCGGTCATCTGCCCGTACATCGTCAGCCCCTGCCGCTCCAGCTCGCGGAAGGTTTCCCAGTCCGCCCAGCGGGGAACGAGGTTGCTGTTGGCGATGAGCACGCGCGGCGCGTGGCGGTGGGTGCGGAACACGCCCACCGGCTTGCCGCTCTGGACGAGCATGGTCTCATCGTCCGCCAGGGTGCGGAGGGTGCGCACCATGGCATCGAACGCCTCCCAGGAGCGGGCCGCGCGCCCGGTGCCGCCGTAGACGACCAGGTCGTCCGGGCGCTCGGCCACGTCCGGGTCCAGGTTGTTCATCAGCATCCGCAGCGCGGCTTCCTGCTGCCAGCCGCGGCAGGAGATTTCGTTTCCGCGCGGCGCGCGCACGATGCGTGGTTCGGCGAGAGTGGCGGTGGTCATTGGTGACGGTTGGAATCGAGAAGACGCGGCTCAGACGTAGCCGCGGATGAAGTCCGAGAGCTGGAGCGTGAGCACCGGGCCGCCGGGGACCGGCTGCCAGTCCAGCGCTTCGGTGGTTACAAGCGCCGGACGGTCGGCATCCCCCGCCAGCCGGTACACCTCCAGGCGACCGGAACTCGGATCGATGATCCAGTATTCCGGAACGCCGAATCGAACGTATCGCTCCCGCTTCAGTCCCCGGTCCCTGAAAGCCGTCGACGGCGAAAGGACCTCTACCACCAGGTCCGGGGGAACCTCGATCCCCCGATCCGTGATTTTTGCGCCGCGCTCACGGCGAACGAAGACCAGGTCCGGCTGAACGTAATCGCCCTCTCCGAGCAGCACGTCCACGGGAGCGGGCGTTACCCAGCCCAGGTCGTGCCTGGCGACGAAGGGCTCCAGAATCAGGGCCAGATTGAAGGCGATCCGCGTGTGCACCGGGCTGGGTGAAGGGGTCACGTACAGTTCTCCGGCGATGACCTCGTAGCGATTGCCATCATCGGGGAGACGGGCAAACTCCGCGTACGTCCATTCGCGGACTGCCGGTTGCGTGGCCATCGTGTCTCCCTCCGCTGAAAAGTGCCGGGCTGTGGGCGGGCCCCGTCCTAAAGATCGATCAGAACGCCTTCGCGCACCAGCGCGGCGGCGGCTTCGATGTCCGGCGCCAGCGCGCGGTCGGCGTGCAGGTGGCCGATGCGGTCGCGGAACACCCGGTACGCGCGATCCACGCCGCGCCCGGGGCGCAGCGGCTTGCGGAACTCCAGCGCCTGCGCCGCGCACAGGAGCTCGATGGCCAGCACCGCTTCGGTGTTGCGCAGCACGCGGCGCGCCTTGATGGCGCCGTGCGCGCCCATCGACACGTGGTCTTCCTTGTTGGCGCCCGTGGGAATGCTGTCCACGCTGGCCGGGTGGCAGAGCACCTTGTTCTCGCTCACCAGCGCCGCGGCCGTGATCTGCGCCAGCATGAAGCCCGAGCACACGCCGGGGTCGCGCGTCAGGAAGGGCGGCAGGTCTCCGGAAAGGTCCGGGTTCACCAGCCGCTCCGTCCGGCGCTCGGAGATGGAGGCCAGGTCGGTGAGCGCCATCGCCAGCAGGTCGAGCACCTGGGCCACCGGCTGGCCGTGGAAGTTGCCGCCGCTGATCACCAGCCCGTTCTCCCCCTCGTCGGGAAAGATGAGCGGGTTGTCGGTGGCGCTGTTGGCCTCGCACTCCAGCACCTGCCGCACGTACGCCAGCGCGTTGCGCGCGGCCCCGTGCACCTGCGGCATGCAGCGGAGCGAGTAGGCGTCCTGCACCCGCGGATCGCCGTGGCGGTGGCTCTCGCGGATCTCGCTGTCGGCCAGCAGCTCACGCAGCCGCTGGGCGCTGGCGCTCTGCCCCGGGTGCGGGCG
>JAHWJJ010000350.1 GCA_019348475.1 Gemmatimonadota bacterium
CAACCTCCCCCAGGGGTTTTTGGGGGAGGTGCGAGCATAAGCGAGCGGAGGGGGCGCGGCGCGAACCCGCCATCCCGACCAAACCTCGCCCGAGGCAGTTCAACCTCCCCCGGCAGTTTCGGGGGGGGTGCGAGCATACGCGAGCGGAAGGGGCCTGTTCGGAAGCGGGATGAGGAACAGGCGGCGGAAATTCCGTCTCCACCCGCAGCCGACCGCACAATAAAACCGGCGCCGCGGGAAGAGGTTTCCCGCGGCGCCGGCCCGCATCTTCATCCGCCGTTGCGCCCCGTATCCGGAGCGAACGGGACGGCCGCGCCTATGCCGCCCGCACGATCACGCGGTACCCGCCGGCGCTGTAGCCGGAGACGGCGAGCGTATATTTTCCTGCCGGCACCGTCATGGAGATGCGCGAGCAGAGGTTCAGCCGGTTGGCGTCGATGTCGTCGTGCACGGCCAGCAGCGCGCCGGCGGCGGTGGAGAGCGCGATCTCGGTGTCGGCGTTGGTGGCCAGGCCGCAGGCGCCCTGCCAGCCCACCGTCTCGAAGACGTACGTGCCGGCGGGGAGCATCACGGAGTACACGTCCACGTCCTCCTCCGTGGAGAGCTGGCCGTACAGCGACCCGCCCAGCATCAGCCGCGTGGGGCTTGCCGCCGTGTTATTGGGCTCGCGCTCGCTCCCGTACCCGATGGTGAACGTGGCCGGGTAGCCGCCGGCTCCGTTCACCGCCAGCGGCAGCAGGGTGCCGTCCACCGCCGTAAAGCCGCCCCAGCGGAACCCGTTGGTGCCAAAGACGCCGTCGCCCTCGTCGTCGATCCCGGCGAACACGTGGTACGAGCCGTCACCCAGCTGTCCCATGCTGAAGGTGCTCCCGGTGCCCTGCACCTCGCGGACGATACTGCCGGTGGACGCGTCGTACAGCCGGCCGAACAGGCGCCCCTCGATCACCCGCGATTTGGCCAGGCTGTTGCGCACGTTCAGCAGCCCCGCGCCAAACACGGGGTCGGTGCCGGCGGCGCCCAGGTCCACCGCGTAGTCCAGCAGCCGCGCACGCACCTGCGCCGCCCCCAGCGCGGGCTCCTGCGCCAGCAGCAGCGCCGCCGCGCCCGAAACGTGCGGCGTGGCCATGGAGGTGCCGTGGATCAGGTTGTAGGTGGGCCGGCGGTTGACGAAGTCCCACTGCGTGGAGGCGATCCCCCAGAAGAAGTCGCCCAGCCCCTGATCGCCGCCGGGCGCCGCGATGTCCACGTGCGCGCCCCAGTTGCTGTAGCCGGCACGCTGGTACGTCGGCCCGACCGCCGAGACGGTGAGCACCTCGGGATACGCCGCGGGATAGAACGGCGCCGACGTGTTGTCGTTCCCCGCCGCCGCCACCAGCAGCGCACCGGCGTTGGTCGCGGCGATCACCGCGTCCCGCAGCACCGGCGTGTCGACCGCGCCGCCGAGGCTGAGATTGATGATGCGCGCCGGGGTAACCGCCTGCACCACGCCGCCCGCCCCGTTGCTGGCCGGCAGCCCGGCCGCGTACAGGATGCCCTGGGCGATGTCGAAAAAGCTGCCGGAGCCCGCGGTGCCCAGCACCCGCACGGGGCGAATGCGCACCGCCCACGCCACGCCGCTCATCCCGATCCCGTTGTTCCCCACCGCGCCGATGGTGCCCGCCACGTGCACCCCGTGGCCGCCCGCCTCCGACAGGCCGCACCCGTCGTAGTACGCCGGGGTGGTGGGATCGGGGTCGTACCCGTCGCCGTCGCCGGCGTTGTTGCGCGGGCCGCACTCGGTGTCGTAGACCTGGCTGGAGACGAAGTCGTATCCGTCCGACGTCAGGTTGGCCGCCAGGTCGGGGTGGTCGAAGCGGATGCCGTCGTCCACCACGGCCACCAGCACGGGGTTCCCCGTGGTCCGCTTCCACGCGCGCGGCATGTCGATCATGTGGTAGTGCCACGCCTGCGCCGCAAACAGCGGGTCGTTGGGCTGGATCCCCGCGGTGGCGTGGCCGTACACGTCACGCTCCACGCGCAGCACGGCGGGGTTCCCGCGCAGCTCCGCCGCCACCTGCTCCTCCGTCCCCGGCTGCACCACCATCCGCGCCGCCGCCAGCTGCGGCGAGACGTCGCGCAGCCGTCGCCCGGGTCCTTCGTGCCCCTCCAGCGCGCGGCGCATGCTGCCGGCCACCGCGCCCGCGCGCTGCCGCGTCATCCGGGCGCGCGGCCCGCCCTCCGGCGCGCCGATGGCCGCCGGCCGCAGGGTGACGATCAGCGCGCCGGGCACCACCCGCGCGGGCTCGCGCGTCCGCACGCCGTCCGCGAGGGCGCGGCGGCCCAGGAACGAGGCCGTCTTGGGCGAGCCGCGGAACCGGCCGGCCGACTGGCTGCCCATCGTCCGGATGCGGCTGGCGACCAGCGTGTCCGCGTACATCACCGTCGCGGCCAGGGTGGCGTTGGGGGTGACCGTCGCCGTAAAGCTGGTCGACAGCGCGCCCACGGCCGCGCCCACGGAGTGGGTGCCGGCCGAGGGTCCCACCGTCCAGGTCACCTGCGCCTGTCCGTCGGTGCCGGTGGCCACGCTGGGGGCCGAGACGGTGCCGCTGCCGGAGGCGGGGGTAAAGGTGACGGTGGCGCTGGGGACGGCGCGTCCCTGCGCGTCGGTCACCTTGACGATCAGCGGCGCGGGGGCCGCCTGGCCCGCGGCCACCTGCTGTGCGCCGCCGCTCACGGCGGCCACGGTCGCGGGCGGCCCGGGGTTGTTGCCACCCCCGCCGCCTCCGCCCCCGCCCCCGCCGCCCCCCGTGGGCGGACCGTCGGAGCACGCGGCCAGGAAAACGGAAACGCACACGGCAGAAGCCAGCCGGATCGCAGGATTCATGGGAGGTTGGGAGATGAGAAGGGGAGAACTGCAGGAGGGAACTGCTACAAATGTATGTTTCAACGGGCCGCCTGTACAGGGGGGCGAGGGAATAGGGAATAGGGAATAGGGAATAGCGGGCAACGGCAGGTCCTGTGTCCCCCTGTCCCCCTGTCCCCTTGTCCCCGTGCCCCCTTGTCCCCTTCTAGCCCTTGTCCCCTTGTCCCCTTGTCCGATCTCGCCTGTTGATTCCGTTCACCACCGCGATTACACTGCCACGCTCCACCCCATCCGCAGCGCCGGAGAACCGCCATGCCCGCCGATCCGCCCGCATCCCTCTCCACCGGCGACGTCGTGCTGCTCGTGGGTACCATGAAGGGCGCGTTCGTCTTCTCGTCCACGGGGGAACGCGGGGAGTGGCGCATGGATGGGCCGCACTTTCGCGGCGAGGCCGTCTACTCCATGGCGTTCGACCAGCGGGGCGGGCGGCGGCGCATCCTGGCCGGGACGCAGAGCATGCACTGGGGGAGCGTGGTGCGCGCCAGCGACGACTTCGGCGCCACCTGGAGCGCGCCGGACCGGCAGAACGTGCGCTTTCCGGAGGAGTCGGGGCTGGCGCTCGCCAACGTCTGGCAGCTGCGCCCCGGCCGCGTGGACCAGCCGGACACCGTGTACTGCGGCGTGGAGCCCGCCGCGCTCTTCCAGTCCGACGACGGCGGGGAGACGTGGAGCGTCGTGCAGGGGCTGCTCCAGCACGAGCACCGCCCACAGTGGCAGCCGGGCGGCGGCGGGCTGTGCCTGCACACCATCGTGCTGGACCACGGCCACCCGCGGCGGATGGGCGTCGCCATCTCCACCGGCGGGTTCTACCGCACGGAAGACGGGGGGCGCAGCTGGCGGGCGCGCAACGCGGGGGTGCGGGCGGAGTTCCTGCCGGACAGGCACCCCGAGTTCGGCCAGTGCGTGCACAAGGTGGTGAACCATCCGTCCCGCCCGGAGCGCCTCTTTCTGCAGAACCACTGGGGCCTGTACCGCAGCGACGACTGGGGCGACCGCTGGCACGACGTGGCGAACGGCGTTCCGTCGGACTTCGGCTTCGCCATGGAGATGCACCCGCACGATCCCGACACGGTGTACATCGTGCCGCTGGATTCCGACCAGTTCCGCATCGTACCGGATGCGCGGCTGCGCGTGTACCGCACCCGCGACGCAGGCGCGTCGTGGCAGCCGCTGGAAGGCGGCCTGCCGCAGCGGGACGCGTACGAGTGCGTGCTGCGCGACGGCCTGTGCACCGACGGGCACCGGACCGCCGGCTTCTACTTCGGCACGCGCAGCGGCAAGCTGTTCGGCTCGGCCGACGAGGGGGAGACGTGGCGCGAGATCAGCGGCGCCCTGCCGCCCATCGTCTGCGTAAAGGCCGCCGTCGTCGGCGCGCCGTGAGCGGGAGGAGACAGGGAGGGACCATGCGGATCACCGTGGCGCTGCCGGGCGCGCTGCAGCCGTACGCCGGCGGCAGCGCGCAGGTGACGGTCCATCCCCGGTGCGGCACCGTGGGCGACGTGCTCGGCGCCCTGGCGGACCGCTACGCCGGCGTGACGGACCGTGTGATGGACGAGCAGGGCCGCGTGCGCCAGCACGTGAACGTGTTCGTGGACGGCGACAACATCCGCTTTCTGGACGGCCTGCGAACGCCGGTAGGGCAGGGGAGCACGGTCACCATCGTCCCCGCCGTGAGCGGCGGCTAGCCCTCACCGCACTTTCGCACTTTCGCACTTTCGCACTCCCGCACTTCCCTCACCCGCCCCCCACCCGTCGCTCCAGCTCCTCCGCGCGCACGTCGAAGTGGTTCGCGTGCCATTCCGGCTGGCCTCCGCGCGTGACGATCACCTGGGGCGAATGGTGTTCGACCCCGGTCTTTTCGGACAGGTAGGCAGAGGCGCGCGCGGCGTCGTGGACGTCCACGGTGTAGACGGGCGCGTCCGGCTGCCGCTCCAGGAACCGCTCCATCTGCCCGCGGGCCGCGGCGCTGATGGGGCAGCGGGTGCTGTGCTTGAAGAGGATCGCCGTGTCCTGCCTCAGCGCGTCGTCCACGTCCTGCGTGCTGTGCATCTCCTTCATCCCGCCCTCCCGCAGTGATCTCGATTCCCGCGCGGCGTACCCGCCGCGAGCCGGGCCGGTGGGGGAGCAAGGCGCATACCGGCCGACGCGCGTGCGGGCCCGCCGCCAGCGGCAGACCCCGAACAGAAGCGCGGCGGCCCCGGAAAGGGACCGCCGCGCTCCACACATCTTACGTAACTTCCACGCGGAGGACGCGGAGGAAAAAGGAGAGGACGCGGAGAGCTCCGTCCGTTCTCCGCGTCCTCACTCCCTTCCTCCGCGTCCTCCGCGTGATGCTTTTTGGG
>JAHWJJ010000351.1 GCA_019348475.1 Gemmatimonadota bacterium
TTCACCCGTTCACCCGTTCACCCGTTCACCCCTTCACCCCTTCACCCCTTCACCCCTTCACCCCTTCACCCCTTCACCCCTTCACCGCCCCCGCGACCTTCCAACCGCATGCCCACCCTCCCCCTCGAATCCGCGCTCCCGGAGCTGAGGGCCGCGCTCGCGGAGGCCGGCGCGGCGGTGCTGCAGGCCCCGCCCGGCGCGGGAAAGACGACGCGCGTGCCGCTGGCGCTGCTGGGGGAGGCGTGGCTGGCGGGGAGGCGCATCGTGATGCTGGAGCCGCGGCGGCTGGCGGCGCGCGCGGCGGCGCGGCACATGGCGCGGCTGCTGGGCGAGGAGGTCGGCCAGACGGTGGGGTACCGGGTGCGGATGGACACGCGCGTGGGCCCCGCGACCCGCATCGAGGTCGTCACCGAAGGCGTGCTGACGCGCATGCTGCAGAGCGACCCGGCCCTGGACGGGGTCGGCGTCGTCATCTTCGACGAGTTCCACGAGCGCAGCCTGCACGCGGACCTGGGGCTCGCGCTCACCCTCCAGTCGCGCGGCGTGCTCCGCGAAGACCTGCGCGTCCTGGTGATGAGCGCCACGCTGGAGGGCGCCCCCATCGCCGCGCTGCTGGGGGATGCGCCCGTGGTGACCAGCCACGGCCGCGGGTTTCCGGTGGAGGTCCGCTACCTGGCCGACCGCGTGGACGGGCGGATGGAGGCAGCCGTGGCGCGCACCGTCCGGCAGGCGGTGGACGCGTCGGAGGGGGACGTGCTCGTCTTTCTCCCCGGCGCGGGGGAGATCCACCGCGTGCAAGAGATGCTGAACGACGGTGAGCTGCCGCCGGAGTTCCGGGTGATGCCGCTGTACGGCAACCTTCCGCAGCAGGCGCAGGACGAGGCCATCGCGCCCAGCCCCCCCGGCCGCCGCAAGATCGTCCTCTCCACCGCCATCGCGGAAACCAGCCTGACGATCGAAGGCGTGCGGGTGGTGGTGGATTCCGGGCTGATGCGCGTCCCCCGCTTCTCCCCCCGCACGGGGATGACGCGGCTGGACACGGTGACGGTGTCGCGCGCATCCTCGGAGCAGCGGTGCGGGCGCGCGGGCCGGGTGGCGCCGGGCGTGTGCTGGCGGATGTGGCCGGAGCACGCGCAGGCGGGGCTGGTCCCACACGGAACGCCTGAGATCCTGGACGCGGACCTGGCCCCGCTGGCGCTGGAACTGGCCGCCTGGGGAGTGGCCGATCCCGCGGAGCTGGCGTGGCTGGATCCGCCCCCCGCCGCCGCCTTCGCGCAGGCGCGCGAGCTCCTGGGGGAACTGGGTGCGCTGAACGCGGCGGGAGGCGCCACGCCGCACGGGCGGCGGATGGCGGAGCTGCCCCTGCACCCGCGGCTGGGCCACATGCTCCTGCGGGGCGCGGAACTCGGGCTGGCCGGCGTTGCGTGTGACCTGGCCGCGCTCCTGGGCGAGCGCGACGTCTTTCGCCGCGGCGACGGGCAGCCGGACGCGGACCTGCGGCTGCGGCTGGAGGCGCTGCGCGACCTCGGCGCCGGCCGGCGGGTGCGCGGCCCCGCGGAGCCCGGCGCGCTGCGCCGCGTGCAGGCGGAATCGCGCGAGTGGCGCCGCCGCCTGGGCGTCCGCGGCGGCGGCGAGGCAGATTCGTCCGCCGCCGGACTCCTGCTCGCGCTGGCGTACCCGGACCGCATCGGCCAGCGGCGGCCGGGAAGGCCCGGGCGCTTTCTGCTGCGCAACGGCCGCGGCGCCGCCCTGGCGGAATCCGACGCGCTCGCCGCTTCCCCCTGGCTGGTCGCGGCGGAGCTGGACGGGCAGGGGCGCGAGAGCCGCGTCTACCTTGCCGCGCCGGTGCAGCAGGACGAGATCGAGCGCCACTTCGCCGAACAGATCGAAGGCGAAGAAGCCGTCGCCTGGGATGCGGAGGCGAAAGCGGTGCGGGCGCGGCGGCGGGAGCGGCTGGGGGCGCTGGTGCTGCGCGAGGGGCATCTGCCCGATCCCGATCCGGAGCGGATGGCGGCCGCGCTGCTGCAGGGGATCGCGGCCGAGGGGATCGGGGCGCTGGGGTGGAGCAGGGGCGCCGCGCAGCTGCGGGAGCGCATCGCCTTTCTCCATCGCCACGATCCGTCCTGGCCGGACGTATCCGACGCGGCGCTGGCGGAGACGCTGGCGGATTGGCTGGGGCCTTACGTCCACAGGATGACGCGGCTGGACGAGGTGCAGCGGATCGACCTGGCGGAGGTGCTGCTGGGGATGGTCGGCTGGGAGCGGCGGAGCGCGGTGGACGACCTGGCGCCGTCGCACCTGGAGGTGCCCAGCGGGTCGCGCATCCCCATCGACTACGCCGATCCGGAGGCGCCCGTGCTGGCGGCGCGGCTGCAGGAGCTGTTCGGGATGACGGAGACGCCGCGGATCGCGGGCGGGCGAGTGCCGTTGACGATCCACCTGCTTTCTCCCGCGCGCCGCCCCGTGCAGGTGACGCGCGACCTGGCCAGCTTCTGGAAGACCGGCTATTTCGAGGTGAAGAAGGATCTCAAGGGCCGCTATCCGAAGCACTACTGGCCCGACGACCCCGTCCAGGCGCAGGCGACCTCGCGCGTCCGCCCGCGGCCGGGTTGAGCCCACGCGCCGCGGCCCTTCCGACGCGCGCGGCCGCTCACCTTCACCATTTCTGTGCATGCGCCGGCTGCATAGATTGCGTCGGCCGGACTGAGCGCCTACATCCACAGCTGGTCGCGGTCCCGCCGGGGCTGCACGTGAACGACGTCACGAGCACCGTCGCGTGGTCGCCCGACGGCACGTGCGCGTGGCCCGCCGGCACCACGGCGTCGGTCGGACGCAGCTACGAGTGGCTGGGGTGGACGGGGTGGTCCCTGGGCGCCTACACATGGTCGTACGGCTACGGCTGCGACAAGGTGTACAACGGGTCGACGGTGCACTTCGTCAACGGCGTCTTCTGCGCATTCCTGACCACGAACACGTATTACGAGCCGGCCCGGGTCGAAGGGCTCGCCGACAGCCGCGCCGCCTTCTTCTGGTCCAACCGGAAGGACGGCACGTGCGCGTTCATGCTGTCGGACAATCGGCGGTACGGACACGGCACGCCTTGAGCGCGGATCGGGGGAGCGGGGGAACCGTGGCGGGCGCCGCGCCCGGCGCCGGGGGCGGGGCCGTCCGGGCGGCGTTTCTGCTGGCCACCGGCGTCGGCGTGTACGTGATGGCGGGGAGCACCGGATTCGTGGCCGTCCTGCTGGTTCCGGTGGCCATCACGGCGATCCCCCTGGTGGTGGACGGGCGTTCCACGCGGCGGACGGCCCGGCTTCTTGCGGCGGCCCTCCTCCTCGGCTGGGTTCTGGTTTCGATCGCCTCGGTCGGCCTGCTCTACCTGCCGAGCGTGCTGCTCATCGCCCTCTCGGCCACCCGGTAGCGGCATCGCCGCGGCGCGCCCGCCGGCCAGTGAGCGGATAAATCCGCCGCTGAGAACGCGACAAGCCCCGTCTCGGCTCGCTTGCGCTCGCCGAACGGGGCTTCAACCGCTCGCGTGGCCCGGTCCGCGCTCCATCCCGGTTCGTGGTGATGCCGGCAAGATCTTTCGTCGCGCGGTTACGCAGGGTGAAGTCCGGTTTCGCGAGGAACGAGCGCAGACCGGGCTTATCGCTGTCCCAGCAGCGGATTCATCCGCTCATCCACCGCGGGACGCGCATCCCCCCGTTCACCCGTTCACCCGTTCACCCGTTCACCCCTTCACCCCTTCACCTACACCCCCGCCGCCACCGCCTCGATCGAAACCGGCTCCACCGCCGCCCGGCCGCCGGCCAGGAACTGCTCCGCCAGCTCCACGTACTCGGTGGTGCCGATGTACAGCGGCGTGCGCTGGTGCAGCGAGTCGGGGATGATGTCGTTGATGCGCCGCACCCCGTCCGACGCGCGGCCGCCCGCCTGCTCGGCGATCATGGCCAGGGGCGCCGCCTCGTAGAGAAGGCGCAGCTTGCCGTTCCTGTTCTTCACGTCCGCCGGGTACATGAAGAATCCGCCGTACAGCAGGTTGCGGTGAAAGTCGGCGACCAGCGACCCAATGTACCGCGCGCTGAACGGCCTGGGAATGGTGCCGTCCATCCCCTTCAGGTAGTCGACCAGCTGCTGCTGCTCCGGCACCCACTTGCCGTAGTTCCCCTCGTTCACGCGGTAGATGCGCTGCCCCTTTTCCGGGATGCGGATGTTGGGGTGCGAGAGAAGGAACTCGCCGATGGAGGGCTCCAGCGTGAACCCGTGCACGCCGTTCCCCGTGGTGTAGACCAGCATCGTGGACGAGCCGTACACCACGTACCCGGCCGCCACCTGGCGAAACCCCGGCTGCAGGCAGTCCTCGGCGCAGCCGCGGGGGTGGTCGCTGATCTTGCGGTGCACGCTGAAGATGGTGCCCACCGACACGTTGGCCTCGATGTTCGACGAGCCGTCCAGCGGGTCGAAGAGCACGCAGTACCGGCCGGTGGGAAAGCGGTCCGGGATGGGGATGAAGTCCGCCACCTCCTCCGACGCCATCCCGCACAGGTGCCCCGTGTGGTCCAGCGCCTTGAAGATCACCTCGTGGGCGTACTCGTCCAGCTTCTTCACCTCCTCGCCCTGCACGTTCACCTCGCCGGTGTAGCCCAGCACGTCGGCCAGCCCCGCGCGGCGCACCTCGCGCGCGATCATCTTGGCCGCGAAGGCGATGTCGTACATGATGTTGGAGAACGCCCCCGTGGCTTCGGGAAACTGGCGCTCCGCCTCGATGATGTGCCGCTCGATGGTGACGACGGACCTTGGGCTCACAATCGCCTCGGGGGTGCGGATTCTGGTTTTCGGGCGGCGTACTCGCGCTGCCGCGCGTAAGCGTCCCTCTCGAACGGGTTCTCGCGGTACCCGTGTCTCAACCACGCCGCGCCGTACTTCAGCGCGAACAGCGGGTCGTCCCTCCACTGCTCCACGTGCACCAGCTCGTGCACGATCAGCTCGTCCGTCAGCAGCGCGCCGGCGTTCCACAGGATGGTGCGCCCCAGCGTCACCGCGGCCGCCGGACGCCGGCTCCCCCCCATGAACATGCCGCCGATGGCCGGGATCAGCCGGTTGCGGCGGACCACCACCCCGGGCGGCACGGGGTGCGGCAGCTCCGCGTCGGGCACCCGCGCCCCAAGGACGCGGTCCGCCACCGCCGACAGCAGGCTCACGGCTCCACCCTTCGCCATCCGCTTCCCCCCGGC
>JAHWJJ010000352.1 GCA_019348475.1 Gemmatimonadota bacterium
GCTGGACGCGCTGGCGGCGCTCGCTGCGGCGGCGGAGGGGGCGCGGTGCGTGGTCATCGCCCCCGCCGGCACCGCGGCCGCCGCGGCCGAGGCGTTCGCCCTGCGCCGGGCCGCGGAGGGCGAGCCGTGGAGCGCCGTCCGCGTAGAAGGCGGCGCCGAGCCGCTGACGGCGGTGGATGACGGAACCCTGGCGAGCGTTCTGGCGGCGCCCGGCGAGCCGTCGTGGACGCTGCATGCAGATCCGCCGGCCGCCAGCGACCACGCATCCGCCGAAGTCGCGGACACCAGCGAAGACGACGTGGAGGACGAGGTGGTGGCGCTGCTCGCGGAGATCTGGCACGAGCTGCTGGGGGTGGCTCCGCGCCCCGGGGACGACTTCTTCCTGCTGGGCGGGCATTCGCTGCTGGCCACGCGCCTCATCACCCGCGTCCGGGACCTGTTCGGAGTGGAGATGCGGCTGCGCACCCTCTTCCAGACCCGCACGGTGGAAGCGATGGCGCGGTGGATCGAGGAAGCCGTCATCGCCCGGATCGACGCCATGAGCGAGGACGAGGCCGCGAGCCTCGTGTAGACGGCAGGCGCGGGGAGCGTCCCCGCGCGCGCAGCGAACATCGACCCGACCTGTCCCCATGGACTCCGCACTCGATCGCGTAAAGGCCTCTCCCGCCAAGCGGGCCCTCCTGCTGCAGGCGCTGCGCGGCCGCGCCGGCAACGCCCCCTCCATCCC
Organism: Gemmatimonadota bacterium; assembly: GCA_019348475.1. Taxonomy (GTDB): domain Bacteria; phylum Gemmatimonadota; class Gemmatimonadetes; order Longimicrobiales; family Longimicrobiaceae; genus Longimicrobium. Next base: position 728 of record JAHWJJ010000352.1, read on the forward strand.
CCGCCGCGCGCCGGACGCCGGCGACGCGCCGCTCTCGTTCGCGCAGGAGCGCGTCTGGTTCCTGGAGCAGCTGGACCCGGGCGCCGCCACCTACAACCTCCCCAACGCCGTCCGCATCCAGGGGCCGCTGAACGCCGCCGTGCTGCAACGGGCGCTGGACGAGGTGGTGCGGCGGCACGAGGCGCTGCGCACCGTCTTTCCCTCGGTGGAGGGCCGGCCGGTGCAGCGCGTCCTGCCGCACACCGGCCTCGCGCTGCCGATGGAAGACCTGTCCGCGCTGCCGCCGGACGCGCGGGAGGCCGCGTTGCGCGAGCGCGTGCTGGCGGAGTCGCAGCGCCCCTTCGACCTGCCGGCGGGCCCGGTCTTTCGCCCCGCCCTGCTGCGCCTGGGGGATGATGACCACGCGCTGCTGCTGATGATGCACCACATCGCCGGCGACGCGTGGAGCAACGGCGTGCTGTTCCGCGAGATGGCCGCGCTGTACGAGGCGTTCGCCGCCGGCCGGCCCTCGCCGCTCCCCGAGCTCCCCATCCAGTTCGCCGACTTTGCCGCCTGGCAGCGGTCCACGCTGGACGACGCCGAAGCCGAGCGGCTGCTTGACCTGTGGCGCGAGCGGTTGCGGGGCGCCCCCGTACTGCTGGACCTGCCGGCCGATCGACCGCGCCCGGCCGTCCGAGGCAGCGCCGGCGGCGCCCATCGCTTCCGCCTGTCTTCGGAGGTGTCGGACGGGCTGCGGGCGGTCGCGCGGCGCGAGGGCGCCACCCTCTTCCACGTGCTGCTGGCGCTCTGGAGCGTGCTCCTCTCGCGCCACACCGGGCAGGACGACCTGCTCGTCGGCACGCCGCTGGCCGGGCGCACGCGGCGGGAAACGGAGGGGCTGATCGGGTTTTTCGTCAACACGCGCGTGGTGCGGGCGCGGCTGCAGGACGATCCGCCCTTCGCCGCCCTGGTGCGCCGCCTGTCGGAGACCATGCAGGACACCGACGACCACCCGGAGCTCCCCTTCGAGCGGCTGGTGGACGCGCTGGTGCCCGAGCGCGAGTTGAGCCACACGCCGCTGATCCAGAGCGTCTTTGTCCTCCAGAACGTCCCCACGGCGGCCACCGCCTTCGCCGGGCTTACGCTGCACAACCTCCCCGCCGACAGCGACACGGCCAAGTTCGACCTGTCGCTGGTGATGATGGAGGGGCCCGACGGCATCTCCGGGATGCTGGAGTACGCGGCCGACCTCTTCGACCCTGCGACCGCCGCGCGGATCGCCGGCCGCTTCGCCGTGCTGGCGCGGGGCGCCGCCGCCGCGCCCGGGGTGCGCGCCTCCGCGCTCCCCCTGCTGGACGCGGAGGAGCGGCGGGCCGTGCTGCAGTCGTGGAACCCGGAGCCCGTCCCCGTCCCCGCCCTGCGCGGCATCCACCAGCTGTTCGAGGCCGAAGCCCGCCGCGCCCCCGACGCACCCGCGCTCCGCTTCGGCGCCGAGCGGATGACCTACGGTCAGCTGGACGCGCACGCCAACGGGATTGCGCACCGGCTGCGAGCGCTGGGCGCGGGCCCGGAGACGCGCGTGGCACTCTGCCTGGAGCGCGCGCCGGAGATGATCGCCGCGGTCCTCGGCGTGCTGAAGGCTGGCTCCGCGTACGTCCCGCTGGACCCCGCCTATCCCGCCGCGCGCCTGGAGTACATGCTGCGCGACAGCGGCGCGGAGGTACTGGTGACGCGCGCCGGGCTCCCCCCGTTCGCGACCGACGGAATCCGCACTCTGTTCCTGGACGACGCCGCGCTGGATCAGACGTGCCCCATTCCCTGTTCCCGGTTCCCTGTTCCCTGCAGTTCCGCCCTGGCCTACGTCATCTACACCTCCGGCTCCACCGGCCTCCCCAAAGGCGTCATGGTGCCGCACCGCGGGCTGCCGAACCTGGCCAGGGCGTATCAGTCGGCGTTCGGGCTGGGACCGGGCGATCGCGTGCTGCAGTTCGCCTCGTTGAGCTTCGACGCCGCCGCCGCCGAGTGGATCATGGCGCTGGGCTCCGGCGCCGAGCTGTGCCTGGGCACACGCGACGAGATCCTCCCCGGCGCGGACCTGGCGCGCCTGCTGGACCGCGACGAGATCACCGTGGTCACCCTCCCGCCCTCCGCGCTGGCGGCGATGGAGCCGGGCCGCTTTCCGGCGCTTCGGACGATCGCCGTCGCGGGCGAGGCGTGCCCCGCGGAGGTGGTGGACCGCTGGGCGCCTGGACGGCGCTTCTTCAACCTCTACGGCCCCACCGAGGCCACCATCTGGAGCACGGCCGCGCGCTGCGAGCCGGGCGCGGGCAGACCGGCCATCGGCCGCGCCGTTCCCGGCGCGCGGGCGTACGTGCTGGACGGGCGGATGCAGCCGGTGCCGCTCGGCGTGGCGGGCGAGCTGTACGTGGGCGGCGCGGGGGTCACGCGCGGCTACCACGGCCGGCCCGCGCTCACGGCCGAGCGCTTCGTCCCCGACCCGTTCGGCGGCGAACCCGGCGCGCGGCTGTACCGCACGGGGGATCGCGCGCGGTGGAAGGAGTGCGAAAGCGCGAACGTGTTCGAGAGCGGGGACACTCCCGCACTCACGCACTCACGCACTCCCGCACTCGAGTTCCTGGGCCGCACGGACGCGCAGGTCAAGGTGCGCGGCTTTCGCATCGAGCCGGGCGAGGTGGAGGCCGCGCTGACGGCGGACGCCGCCGTCCGCGAGTGCGCCGTCGTGGCCCGCGCGGACGCCGGCGAGGCGCGGCTGGTGGCGTACGTGGTCGCGGCCGCCGGCGCGGAGCCCTCCGTCACCGCCCTGCGCGCCGCCGCGCGCGAGCGGCTGCCGGAACACATGGTCCCGTCGCGCTTCGTCTTCCTGGACGACCTGCCGCGCACCCCCGGCGGAAAGGTGGACCGCCGCGCCCTCCCCGCCCCGGATCAATCCCGCCCCCGGCTCGCCGACGCGCCCACGCCGCCGCGAAACGAGGCGGAGCAGGCGCTGGCGGAGGCGTGCGCGGAGGTGCTGGGCGTGGCCGAGGTGGGCGTGCACGACAACTTCTTCGCGCTGGGGGGCGATTCCATCCTCTCCATCCGCCTGGTGGCCCGCGCGGCGAGCGCCGGCCTGCGCGTGACCCCGCGCCAGCTCTTTCGGCACCAGTCGGTCGCGGAGCTGGCCGCCGTGGCGGAGCGCATCGCGCCGGAGAACGGCGTCCCGGTGGATGACGTGGCGCCGCTTGCCATGGCCGTCCCCGGAATCGCCATGGCGGACGTGGAGGATGCGTATCCCCTGACCCCGTACCAGCGCTGGTGCCTGCACCACTACCTGCGCGCGGACGATCCCGGGACCTACCTGGTGGTGGCGGACCTGCGCATCACCGGGCGCGAGGTGGACCCCCATGCGTTCGCCGGGGCCTGGCAGGCGGTTGTGGATGCGCTGCCGGTGATGCGCAGCTCCTTCGTCTGGGAGGGGCGCGACGAGCCCGTGCAGGTGGTCCGCCGCGCCGCGACGGTCACCGTGCGGGCGGAGGACTGGCGCCACGGCACGGCGGACGAGCAGGAGGCGTGGCTGCTGGAGCGGATGGCCCGCGAGTACGAGACGGGGCTGGACCCCGCCGGCGCGCCGCAGGTCCGCGCCGGCCTGTACCGGCTGGGGGAGACGGCGTACGACGTGGTCTGGACCTTCAACCACATGTTCCAGGACGGGTGGAGCTTTCCCCACGTCCTGGAGACCTTCTTCGAGGCGTACGAGGCCATCCTGGGCGGCCGGCGGCCGGCGCCCCGCCCCCGCCGCGCCTACCGCGACGTGGTGGCGTGGATCAACGCGCGGGACCTGACGCCCGCGGAGCGCTTCTGGCGGCGCACGCTCGCGGGATTCCGCCGCGCGACCCCGGTGGCGGACCGCCCCCTTCCCGCGGCGCGCGGACGGGTCGAGGTGGAAAAGGCGGCGCTGCAGCTTTCCCGCGAAGAGTCCGAGGCGCTGGAGCGGCTGGCGCGCGAGCACCGCGTAACGCTGCACACGCTGTTCGCCGGCGCGTGGGCGCTGGTGCTGGCCCGCAACGCAGGGGTGGACGACGTGGTGTTCGGCAGCGTGGTCTTCGGGCGCCCGGCAGAGATGGCCGGGGTGGAGGAGGTCGCCGGCACCTGCCTGAACTTTCTCCCGCTGCGCGTGGCCGTGCCGCCGGACGCGCCCCTGCCGCAGTGGCTGCGCGGCGTGCAGGCGAACGAGGCCGACCTGCGAGAGCACGAGTACGCCCCGCTGATGGACGTGCACGCGTGGAGCGAGCTTCCGCCCGGGGAAACGCTGTTCGAGAGCTACCTGGTCTTCGAGAAGTTCCCCATGCCTGAACCCGTCCTGGAGGCCCGGCGGGAGTGGGGGATGACCATCATCGGCCGCGGCGTGGCCAGGACGGCCATGCCGCTGCGGGTGGAGCTCATGCCCGGCGCCGCCATGCTGGTGCGCATCCACTACGAGCGGGACCGCTTCGCGCCCGGCACCCCGGAGCGGCTGATGGCG
>JAHWJJ010000353.1 GCA_019348475.1 Gemmatimonadota bacterium
AGGCCACCAGATCGGGCGAGTAGATTCCTCAGTCGGCGCCGGGCGATCTGCCGTGTGCGCGTCCGGCGTGGCGCCTCCTTCGGAATGACATGCGCTCTTTCCCATTTGGTACACGCGAGTCGACCGCAGCGTACCGACGCGCAAACTGTCATTCCGAGGGAGGCGCCGCCGGATCTTTCGTGGTGCAGGCTATCCGAATCTACTCACCCGTACCCAGGGCCTGCCCGCCGCGGGGGACTCGCCCGAGATGCCTGCGCGGACGGCGTGCCCGCCGGCGGGATACCCAGCGCGGCGTTCCGGTATCCAGGCGACGCACCAGCACGAGGGGGTAGATTCCGGGCCGGCGCGTCAGCATCACGCGGGATCAGCGGGTGTTGAGCGCGAAGGAGAGCCCTTCCAGCTCCAGCGTGACGTCCACGTTCTTGAGCGCTACGCCCCGCGGCACCTTCAGCCGGACGGGCGCAAAGTTCAGAATCCCGCGCACCCCCGCCTTCACCAGCCGGTCCACCACCTGCTGGGCCGCGTCCGCCGGCACCGCCACGATGGCGATGTCGATCTCCTCCGCCCGCACGACCGAGTCGATCTCCTCGTCCGCGCGAATGCCCAGCCCGCCCCACTGCGTGCCCACCTTGCGCGGGTCGGAGTCGAACACCGCGCGGATGTTGAAGCCCCGCGCCTCGAAGTCGCGGTAGCTGAACAGCGCGGACCCCAGCTTGCCCGCGCCCACCAGCGCCACCCGCCAGCGGCTCTGCAGCCCCAGGATGCTGCGGATGCGCGACAGCAGCTCCTGCACGGAGTAGCCCAGGCCCCGCTTTCCGAACGAACCGAAAAGCGAAAGGTCCTTGCGCACCTGCGCGCTGGTGGTGCCGCCGCGCTCCGCCAGTTCGCCGCTGGAGATGGTCTCCGCACCCGCGGCGTCGGCTTCCTGCAGCAGGCGAAGGTACAGTGAAAGCCGGCGCACGGCCGACTCGGAAATCTTCTTCATACGGCCACTCGAAACCCGCTCCCGCGCGCGGGCGGCCTTCCCGCCGTCCGCCGCTTGTGAAATTCTTCACAAGATAGGAGCGGGAGGGACGACCGTCAACTCATCCCCAATCCGCCAGCTCTGAGGCCCACTTTCAGCCAGGTCCTGCGGAACACCCGGCGAGGCGCCATGCTGTACGAATGGACAAACCGACCGTATATATCGAAACGAGCATCGTCAGCTACCTGGCCGCCCGGCCCAGCCGCGACCCGGTTACCCTGCGCAACCAGCAGCTGACGCACGAGTGGTGGAACACCCGGCGGCACGACTATGCGCTGTTCACCTCACGGGCCGTGGTTGACGAAGCCGCGGCGGGAGACGCGCAGACGGCACAGGCGAGAATTGCACTGCTCGCAGGCGTCGAGAGGCTCCCGCGCCAGCAACAACTTTCGCTGCTGGCTGATGAGATCTACAGAACGCTCAAGCTACCGCCCCGTGTGCGGACGGACGCGGCTCACATCGCGTTCGCGGCAGCATACGGCGTCACTTACCTCCTGACCTGGAATTGCAAGCACATCGCAAATCCAGCGCTCAGGCGGAGGTTGGAGTGGGCGTGCCGTTTGCGGGGCTTTAGCCTTCCGGTGCTATGCACCCCTGAAACCTTGCTGCGGGAATGAACGATGTGGGAAGATCCGATCGTCGCGGAGGTCCGCAAGGCACGCCAGGAAATTTTTGCGCGTTTCAGCTACGACCTGGATGCATATTTCGAGCATCTCGGGGCAGTTGAGGCGAAAGAACGCAGGCGCGGTGTACGGTATTCCGATCGCCCGCTGGCTCGGCCGTTGTCGGCTTTCCTGAATGAAGAAGATGATCTGGGCGAGCGGAAGCGCGGGTGAGGAATCGTGGCGGGTGAGGAATCGTAGATTTTCGCGGCAGGCGGAGCGGGCCGCCGCCTGAACCTCCATTGCCGGCGCCGGGCCCCCGCGGCCGAACAGGAACCCGGCGCGTCACCTGAAGAGGACACTCAGGCCCGAGTTGCCGTGAAAACGAGAGGGGGACGGCCGCGCGGCGTCCCCTCTCTTCATCCCTCCGCGTCCCCAGCCGACAAATCGGGCGGGGGAGCGCTCCTTTCGCGCAACGCGCGCGCAAGGTCCACGAAGCGTTCCGGCGCGAAGGATTCCGGGCGGGCCCGCAGGTCCATCCCCAGCTCCTCCCCCAGCGCGCCCACCTGCTCCGCGGACAGGCCATAGGCGTCGCGCAGGATGCGCTGGAACTGCTTGCGCCGCTGGCCGAACGCCGCGCGCGTCAGGTGCCGCAGCGAGCGCTCGTCCTGCTGCGTGACCCGCGGCGGGTGGTGCGGGACGATGCGGATGACGGACGACTCCACGTCGGGGATGGGGCGGAACGCCTTGCGCCCCACGTTCATCACCCGCTCCGCGTCGGCGACGGCGCGCACGCCCACGGCGAGCGCGCCGTACGTCCTGTTCCCCGGATCGGCCAGGATGCGGTCCGCCACCTCCTTCTGTACCATCAGCACGATCTCGCGCGGGCGGGGGCGGCGCTCCAGCAGGCCGAAGAGGATGGGCGTGGTGATGTTGTAGGGGATGTTGCCGATCACCTTGAGCCGCGCGGGGTCCGCCGTCACCTCCTCCAGCGGCACCTGCAGCACGTCGCGGTGCATCACCCGCACCCGGGGGTTCCCCGCGAACTCCGCCTCCAGCCGCCGCGCCAGCTCGTCGTCCAGCTCCACCAGCACCAGGCGACCCGCGCGCTCCGCCAGGTGCCGGGTGAGCGCGCCCTGCCCGGGCCCGATCTCCATCACCTCGTCATCGGCGGATGCATCGAGCGCGTCGACGATACGGCGCTGCGCGTTCGGGTCGATCAGGAAGTTCTGCCCCAGCGAGCGCTTGGCGCGGGGGGGCGGGCCGGGACGGGACGCGGGATCCACGCGGGTCAGAAGCGGACGACCAGGGCCGTCCGGTCGTCGGGGGGAACGTGCGTGGCCTGCCCGGCGCGGACGAACAGGCGCTCGATGATGGTCTCCGGGTCGTCGGCGCGCAGGCGCACGGCCTCGTCCACCAGCACCCGCTCGCCCTCCACCTCGCCCGCGTCCAGCGCGTCGGACAGCCCGTCGGTGAACAGAAAGAGCAGGTCCTCCCCCGCCGTCCACTCCACCGTTTCTTCGCCGTAGGTGTCGCGGTCCACGATGCCGAAGGGGGGGTCGGTGGCGTCCAGCCGCTGCGGCTCGCCCGCGGCGGTGATGCGGAAGGCGTGGCCGTGGCCGGCGTTGGAGTAGGCCAGCGTTCGCGCCGCGGGGTCGATGACGCAGTAGAACAGGGTCAGGTACATCTCCGTGTTCTCCAGCTCGTCGATCACCGCGCGGTGAGTGCGGTGCAGCACATGGCTGGGCGCGTCGCCCTCGGAGGCGTGGATGGCCACGGCGCTGATGGTGAGCGCCATGATGAGCGCCGCGCCGAAGCCGTGGCTGCTCACGTCGCCGATCAGCACCCCCAGCCGGCCGTGGGGAAGGCGGAACAGGTGGTAGAAGTCGCCGCCCACGGACTCGGCCGGGACGCACCGCCCCGCCACCCGTGCGTAGTCGGCGAACTGCTCCAGGGGGGGAAGGAGCTTGAGCTGGAGGTCGTGCGCCAGCTCAAGCTCGCGCACCAGCCGCTCCTGCCGCAGGCTTTCCGCGATGAGCCGGTTGTTCTCCACCGCCGCGCCGATCTGACTGGCGATGGCGGAGAGCAGCTTCATGTCGCCGGCGCTGAACCCCTCGTTGCCCCCGCGGCCGATGAGGTTGATGACGCCCACCGCGCGCGCCTCGCCCTCCGGGGGCGTGTAGCTGACGGGAACGGAAAGAAAGGAGCCGCGCTGCCGGTCGCCGCCGGGGCAGTCGTCGCGCTGGTACTCCTCGCCCGGCGCCAGGATGACGGGGCGCCCGTCGCGGAACACGGCCGCCGTTACCGAGCAGGGATCGTCCACGTCCACGGGGTGGGTCTGCCCGCGCCCGCCCTCCACGGCCGCCAGGTAGAGCCGGCGGTGGTCGGGGTCGTGCACCCAGAGCGAGGCGCGGCTGGCGCCAAGGATCCCCGCCACCTCCTGCAGGATGGTGCGCGCCGCCTCTTCCAGCGAGATGATCGAGCCCAGGATCTCGCTGATGGAGTAGAGCAGGGTGATCTCCTCGTACCGCTCGGCGATCTCGCGGCTGAAGGAGCGCATCTCCTCGTCGTGGCGCGCCACGCGGGCCAGGGTGGCCCCCAGGAACTCCGCCGCGCCCCGCGTCTCGTCGGGCGCCGCGCCGGGGATCTCCAGCCGCAGCGGCACCCCCGGAACGTCCACGGCACGCTCGCCCGGCGCCTCGTCCACCCCCTCCACCCCCACCCATCCCTCACCCTCGCGCTGCCACACGCGCACGCCGTCCCAGGCCCGGCGAAGATCGCCGAGCACCTCGCGCGCCGAAGCGGGCAGGCGGGGGGCGGAGGGTGCGGCCGTAGTCACCTCGGGACGGGGCTCAGTTTCCTGCTGCGTGGCGACGGGCGTGCTCGCGCCGCAACAGCATGCGCACGCAGTTGCCGGGCGGCTCGTACCGCACCTCGTCCATCAGCTCGCGAATCAGGAAGATGCCGCGGCCGCCGGCGCGGTCCAGGTTCTCGGGAAGGGTGGGGTCGGGGACGCAGCCGTCGTCGAAGCCCGCGCCCTCGTCGTGCACCTGCAGCGCCACGGCCTGCGACGACACCTCCACCTCAACGCGCACGCGTTTTTCGGGGTCGCTGCCGTTGCCGTAGATCATGGCGTTGGCCAGCGCCTCGGCCACGCCCACCCGAAAGTTCAGGTTCAGCCGGGACCCGGCGAAGTCGTACGCCCGCAGCCGGTCCACCAGGTAGGCCACGGCGGTTTCGATCACGCGCGTGTCGCTGGGCAGCTCCAGCACGAACGCGCAGGCGTCGCCGGCGGGGGATGCCATGGCGGTCAGCGCGCTCCCCCGCGCGGGGCGCGGGCACGGGCGGTGGTGTGCAGCGCCACGGGGTTCGGGGACGGCCGGCCACGCCGGGCGCCCTGCCCCGGAGAGGCCGCGCCGCTGGAATGCATGGGAGCCGTGCCCCTCAGAACCCCGCCAGCGCCTCGTCGCGCGTGTCGGCGATGCTGAACAGGGTGTCGAGCTTGGTGAGCTCGAACAGGGTGCGCAGGTCTTCGTTCAGGTTGGCCAGGCGCAGCTCGCCGCCCTGCTCGCGGATCTTCTT
>JAHWJJ010000354.1 GCA_019348475.1 Gemmatimonadota bacterium
CGGGTGAACGGGTGAACGGGTGAACGGGTGAACGGGGGCCGGGCGCCTGCCGTGCACATCCCCCGGCCGCAGGTGCCGGTCCCGGCGATTCTCACGCGCTCCCCCGCTCCGGAACAAAGGATGCGCGGGTGATCGGGATGTAGCGGATTGCAGAGGATCGTGCTGGACCGGAGAACCCGTCGTGCCAGAGCGGCGCCAATGAACGCGGGCGGTGCTGGATGGATGCGCGCGAGACGGCCGGAGGCGGACCGGATGGGATGGGCAGGATCCAGGCGTCCCCTTGGCAGAGAGCGGATGCTGCCGGCGAGGGGACGGGATCCGCATTTTTTGGAGGGGCAGGGATCAGGGTGGCGCGGCCGGGAGTCCGCCGGGGCACATGATCCACCCGATTGCGATCCGTAAGAGGCCGCCCCGGCCGGACGCGGGGCAACAGAGTGGACGAGCCCGACGGGGAAGGAGCCGGCCAGGGGGCGGCCGGCTCAATCGCTCGTGACCACGACGCTCTGGACGATCTTTCCCTTGCGGACGATGGCGTACCCGGTGTGCTTGCCCAGCTTTTTCCACGTGTTGGACGGATTTGCGAAGGCCCACAGCTCATCGCCCTCCGCGGCCTGCGCCTTCAGCTTCTCCCATTCGCGGCGGATGCGCAGCGCGGGCATGGGCGGCAGGTCGCGGTGCGCGGAGATGGGCCGGTTCTCCACCCGCTGCGTCAGCCATTCCGACGGGATCTTCATCGGTCGATTTGCTCCAGGGTCTCTGCGCTGGATCGCGGCGCGCCCGCCGGATCAGAACGCCGCGCGAACGCCCACCATCAAGATGCGGCCGGGGACCACGGTCAGGCGGTCGGCCTGCTGCCGGTGCAGCAGGTTGTCGCCCGTGAGCACCAGCACGGTTCCGCCGGGAAGATCCAGCGTGGCGGTGGCGTTCAGGCGCGGAACGCCGTCGTAGCGCCGCCAGTAGCCGCGCAGCCCGGCCCCGGACGCGTCGCTCCCGGCGCGCGTGCCCTGAAAATCGCGCGCCAGCGCCAGCCGGTCGTAGCCGATCCAGTCGAACGCGCGGTACCCCGTCAGCGCGGCGCTCCACCCACGCGCCGTCCACGCGGCCGTGCCGCTCAGGGTGAGCGCGGGGACGTCCAGCATCCGGTCCCCCGCGCGCAGATCGCCGCCGTAGCCGCCGGCCACGCTTCGCACGCGGCTCTCCACGCCGAAGGCGGCGCCCTGCAGCGAAAGGCGGCCCAGGCGCGCGCTCCCCTGCATCTCCCACCCGCGGTTGGAGATCTGGCCCACGGTGCCGAACGCGTACGCCGTCTGCGGCCCCAGGCTGTCCGCCGCGCGCCCGACGCGCTGCAGGGGCCCTGAGGCGAGCTGCTCGTACGCCGTCACCTGCAGCGACAGAACGCTGCCGATCGCCAGGTCCACTCCCGCTTCCACCCCGGACTGCCGCTCCGGGGCCAGGTCCCTGCCGCCCCGTCCGCTCCGCGACCCGCCCCACGGGTGCTCGGCGCCGGGCGCGCGGGCGGGGCCAACGCCGCCGCCGTACGCCGCGCGCACCCGCAGCGAACCGCCGGCGGCCTCCGTCACCCAGACGCCGCCCAGCACCGGGAGCGCGGCGTACCGGCTCCCCGCCAGCCCGTCGTGCCGCTCGACGCGCAGGCCCCCGGTCAGGTGCAGCCGCTCGCGCACCACCGCCGCCGCCTGCGCCACCACGCCGCTGCTCTGCGTCCAGCTGACGAGCGGCATTCCGGCGGCGGGCGCATCCACCTGCTCGCGCAGGGCCGAGAGCTCCCCCGCCAGCGTCAGCGTCAGGCCCGTGCCCCCGACGACACCGAGCCGGCCGACGCTGCTCAGCCGCACCGTACCGCGGTCCGCGCCCCCGGCGGTGCCAGGCCACGCGCCCTCCGCGCCGGCGGGGACGGCGGTGCGGGGGTCGGGGACGCCGCTCAGCCGGTCTCCGTCGATGCCGGCGGTAAGGGTGTGCGTCCACCGCTCGTCCGGCGCCATGCGGATGGTGGTGCCCACCGTGTACTGCCGCATCCGCTGCTCGCCGGGAGCCGCCGCCGGCACGCTGTCTGCGCGCGCGCCCATCGCCTCCGCCAGCAGCGGGTTCACCGCGGCGCCGGCGCGCGCGTCGTAGAAGCGGACGATGGCCGTGGTGATGCTGCGCGCGCCCACCTGCCGCGCGCTGCCGCCGGCCAGCAGGTAACGGCTGGCGCCGTCCGGAAGAAATTCGCCGATCCCGCCGATCCCCACGTCCATCCCCGCGGAGCGCACGCGGCTCCCCGTGCGCAGCGCGACCGCGACCTCCTGCGCCAGCGCGCCCCCCGGGGCGAACCCGCTCTCCGCGCGGCCAAAGCTGCCGCGCACGCGCAGGGGCGGCGCACCGCCGTCCGTCCCCTCGTGGCGGGTGACGATGTTGACGATGCCCGTCATGGCGCCGGTGCCGTAGAGCGCCGCGCCCTGCGGTCCGCGGATGACCTCGATGCGCTCCACCGCCTCCGGCGCGATCTGCGTCACCAGCAGCGGGTTGGCCACTTCGATGCCGTCGATGAACACCCTGGGCGCGCCCGCGCCGAACGAGCTGGCGCCGCGAAGGCCGCCGTATCCCGCGAGCGAGCCGGCCGGCTGGATCCATCCCCCGGACGCGGCCGCAAGGAGCCCGGCGAGCGGCGCCGGCCCCTCGCGCGCCGCCTCCTCCGCCGCCACCACGTCCAGGGCGTAGGGGAGCGCGCGCTCCGGCCCGCCGGCCGCGCTCCCCGTCACCACCACCCCCTCCAGCGGCACCACGCGGCTGAACTCCGCCCGCGGCTCCGGCGCGGTCGCGCCCCCGCGGCGCAGGGCAAGCACCACGTGGTCCGCTCCGGCCACCACGGGCTCCACCTGCGTGTCGCGCAGCAGCTCCGCCAGCACGTCGCCCACGGTGCGCGCCTGGCGAGAGACGCAGACGCGCCGCTCCAGCGGCAGCAGCTGCGCGCTGTACGAGATGCGCAGGCGGGTGGCGGCGGCAACGCGGTCCAGAGCGTCGCGCAGCGAAAGGTCGCGCGCGGCGAACGCGAGGGGGCGGTCAAGCGGCGGCGCCCAGGCGCCCGGGCTCTGCACGGACGGAGGATCCGGGCAGCCGGCGGCGTCCGCGCGCGCCGCGGCGGGCGCCGCACACGCCAGCAGCGCCAGCGCGCAGGCGCGCCGCAGCCGGGCCGCGCGCCCCGGCGTCACGGCGTGGCGCCGGGGGCGGCGCGCAGCACCGCGGTGTCGCCGCGCATCGTGACCTCCGCGCCGAGCGCCAGTCCGATCACCCGCACCACCTGCTCCGGCGGCTCGCCGTCGAACGAGGCGGTCAACCGGCGGCCGGCGACGGCCGCGTCCCCGGCGCGGAGGTGGATGCCGTGCCAGCGGCGCAGATCCGCGGCCACCTGCTCCAGCGGCGCGTCTCGAAAGACCAGGCGGCCGCGGGTCCAGGCCAGGTCGTCCGCGGTGGCGGCGGCGCGCTCCGCGGTGACCTGCCCGGCGGCCACCCTCCCCCGGTCCCCCTCCCGCAGCACCAGCTCGCCCCCGTCCGGAGCCTCCGTGGCGCGCACCGCGACCGCGCCGGAGGTGACGACCACGCGCACGCCGGCGGCGGAATCGGCCTCCACCGAAAAGGTGGTGCCGATGTCGCGCACCCACGCTCCACCGGCCCGCACGGTGAAGGGCCGCTCCTGGTCGTGCGGCACGTCGAACAGTGCCTCGCCGTGCAGCTCCACCCGCCGCGCCGTCCGGCCGTAGTCCGCGGCCAGCGTCAGCCGGCTGGCGGGGCCCAGCAGGACGCTCGTCCCGTCCGGCAGGCGCACGGAATCCCGTTGGCCCACGCCGGTGGAGTACGCCAGCGGCGCCGATCCGCCGCCGCGCACCACCTGCCAGGCAAAGAATCCGGCGATCAGCAGCAGCACCGCGGCCGCGATGCGCAGCCACGGCGCCGCGCCCGCCGAACGGGCGGGGGCCCTGCGGGCGGGCGGGCGGAGCGGGATGGCGGGCGTACCCGGCGCGTCCATCCGCGCGTGCACGCGGCGCAGCGCGGCCTCCACGTCCACCCCCGAAGCGGGCGCGGCGGCGCGGTCCAGCGTGCGGTCCAGGGCGCGCAGCACGTCGTGGCGCGCCGGGTTTTCCGCGAGCCACGCGCGCACCGCGTCCGCCTCATCCGCCGGGCTTTCGCCGGCCATGAAGCGGGCCAGGACTTCCCAGTCCACCGGCGCGCCCTCCGTCACGGATCCCTCGTGGTCCTTGCTCATGCTCCAGTAGACACGCCACCCGTTGCGCGCCCCTACCCCGCGGAGCGGCGGGGGGTTTGCTGCCGCGTGCGCCCGCAGGTTATGGTACGCCCGTGCCCGGGCGCGCGACAGGGGAGCCGCACGGCCCATTTCTCGACGTTCACGACCCCTGACCCGTGACAGACCGCGAGCTCCTCGACCGTCTTCGCCAGGGCGACCGCGACGCCTTCGACGCGCTGTTCCGCGCGCACTACGCGTCCGCCGTGGCCGTGGCCGAGCGGATCGCGGGGGAGCGCGACGTGGCCGAAGAGGTGGTGCAGGACGTGATGCTGGAGCTGTGGCGCCGCCGCGAATCCCTCTCCGTCGGCGAATCCCTCCGCGCGTACATGGTGCGCGCCGCCCGCAACCGCGCGCTCAACCACCTGCGCCACGAGCGGATGAAGGTGCGCACCGCGCCGCACGCCGCGGGCCCCGCGGCAACCCAGCCGGACGCGCCGTCGCGCCTGGCGGAGGCGGAGATCGACGCGGCCTTTCGCGATGCGGTGGACGCGCTGCCGGAGCGGTGCCGCGAGGTCTTTCTCCTCAGCCGCGGACAGGGGCTCAAGTACGCGGAGATCGCCGGCGTCCTCGGCATCTCCATCAAGACGGTGGAGGCGCAGATGGGGAAGGCGCTGCGCGTGCTGCGGGAGCGGCTGGCGGCGTGGCTGCCGGGGGGGGAGCCGGAGTAGGGAGTGCGAAAGTGCGAAAGTGCGAAAGTGCGCGAGTCGTTGAGTGCGTGAGTGCGGGGGTGGGGCCTACGACCCCGGGCCGTGCGCCGGGTTCGTGGAACGGGGCGGGGCCCCTCCCCCGGTCCCTCTCCACTGTTCGTCGCGGAGAGGGGAGAACTTCGAGCGAGTGAGGCGGAGATCGGGCTGCCCGCCGAGCGCCCCCCATCCCCGGCCCTTCCCCCACAAACTGCGTGGGGG
>JAHWJJ010000040.1 GCA_019348475.1 Gemmatimonadota bacterium
CGCGGGGATCAGCCGCATCACCGCCACGCTGGCGCTCGGCCGCATCCTCACCCGCCGGGGCGATCCCGCGGCGGGCGCCGTGCTGGACGACGCGCTGGCACTGGCCGCACCGACGGCCACGCTGCAGCGGATCGGCCCCGTCCGCATCGCGCGCGCGGAGGCGGCGTGGCTCGCCGGCGACGAAGGCCGCGCGCGAGACGAGGCGGGCGCGGCTCTGGAGCTGGCCCTGGAAAAGCGCCACGCCTGGATGACGGGCGAGATCCTGTGCTGGCTCGCGCGCACGGGCCAGCGGGTGCGCGCGCCGGAATGGATCGCCCGCCCGCACGCGCTGCAGCTCCGCGCCGAGTGGGCCCAGGCCGCGGCGGAGTGGCGGCGGCGCGCCTGCCCCTACGAGGCCGCGCAGGCGCTCGCGGAAACCGGCGAGCCGGAAGATCTGCGGACAGCGCTCGCGGAATTCGAGCGGCTGGGCGCGGCGCCCGCGGCGGCCCGCACCCTTCGCCGCCTGCGGGCCGCCGGCGTCCGGGGCATCCCGCGCGGGCCGCGCCCCTCCACCACGGCGCATCCGGCGGGGCTCACCCGCCGCGAAGCCGAAGTCGCGGCGCTCGTGGCCCAGGGCCTCCGCGACCACGAAATCGCGCGCCGCCTCTTCCTTTCCCCCAAGACCGTGGGGCACCACGTCTCGAAGGTACTCGCCAAGCTCGGCGTCCGCTCGCGCGGCGAGGCAATCCTCGCCCTCCAACCGGAGCCGGGCGCGCCAAAATAGGGAAGATCCCCCATTCGCGTCCCGTCCCGCTTCCGCAGATTCGCAGGTACCAAACGCGGCGGCACCAGCCCCCGCTCCCTCGCCCACTGCTCGACTCCAAAGGAGGCAGGCCCATGCCCAGGTACCTGATCGAACGCGAACTTCCCGGCGCTGGAAAGCTGTCCCCCGAAGAACTGCACGGCGTGTCGCAGAAGTCGTGCGGCGTGCTGCGCGAGATGGGATCCGACGTGCAGTGGGTGCAGAGCTACGTGACGGACGACAAGATCACCTGCATCTACCTGGCGCCGGACGAGGAGAGCGTCCGTGAGCACGCCCGGCGGGGCGGGTTTCCGGCAAACAAGGTTCTGGAGGTGCGCGCGATCATCGACCCCACCACCGCCGAAGCCGCGCGCTGAGCCGCGGAGCGCGCGGGAAGCACTCCGCCCGCGAGGCGGCAAGACCGCTCGGTGACGAGAAAGACGTCACCTGCCCCCGACGAGGAATCGCGGACGGACCTGCACCGCCGCAAACAGATCGGCTCCCGGAGATCAGGCGGTCTGGGAGCCGATTGGCATCGTGACATCAGCGGCACCGTCCGCGGTGGGCCAGCGGGCCCGAGCCTCACCGGGGCCGGAGCGCGTGCGCCTCGCCGAAGCGCGAGCGTCACCGACGCACTCACCGGCGTGAGCAACCGGCGTTTCCTGGAGCAAGGCGTACATCCCCAACTGGGAGCGAACCGCTACGGAGAGCGCTACCCCGTGGCCCTGCACACGCTGATAACGGTGGAAAAGCCCGGCCGGTAGCGAGTTCCTGTTGCCGGAGCGACTGCGAAATCGGCGAGTGCCGCCGGACGCGACGTCCGCGTCACTCCGCCCGCGGTCAGCGGCCTGACCCACCCACGCGCGGCGGTTTCGTTCGCGCCGTGCTTCCCTCCATCAGCCCCCACGAGCAGAAGTGCTCATCTTCCCACGCAAAGGTTTTCCTCTCCATTTCTGGATCACCTGATCCCGCCGACCTCCGGCCCGGGAGCGGCGCCGGCAACTCGGCCACCGCTCGCCGCCTGCCGGCCCGGCACCGGCCGTTCGCCGGGTTTGTCGCGATGCGCCGTGCGCTTTATGTTGCTCCCCTGCCCCCGCGCATCCATCCGCACCAGGAAACACCATGCCGATCGCCCCCGCCGTCGCGCGCCGCCTGGCGGCCACGCTGTGGCTGGCCGTCTGGGTACCGGGCCCCGCGGCCGGCCAGTTCACGATGGAGCAGGCCAAGAGCTATCCCTTTCCCAACGAGCTCTCCGCCGCGGCCACGGGCGCGCGGGTGGCGTGGGCGTTCAACCAGGAGGGGCGCCGCAACCTCTGGGTGGCCGAGGGGCCCCGCTTCGAGGCGCGGCAGCTGACCCCCTACACGGCGGATGACGGACAGGAGTTGAGCCGGGTGGAGCTCTCCGCCGACGGCCGCTGGGTGGTCTACATGCGCGGCGGCGACCAGGCCAACTGGGACAGCTACGTGCCGGTGAACCCCACCTCCAGCCCGGTGGCGCCCACGGTCGGCGTCTGGTCCGTCCCGTTCGACGGAGGTGAGCCCAAGCTGCTGGCCGACGGCGGCGCGGCGGAGCCGGCGGTGTCGCCGCGCGGCGACCGCGTGGCGTTCATCAAGGACCGTCAGGTGTGGGTGGCGCCCATCGACGGCTCCGCCCCGGCGAAGCGCCTCTTTGCGGCGCGTGGCGACATGGGCGGCCTGCGCTGGTCGCCCGACGGGAGCCGGCTGGCGTTCGTCGCCAACCGCGGCACGCACTCGTTCGTGGGCGTCTACCGCGACGACGCGACCCCGATCCTGTGGATCGCGCCGAGCACCTCGCGCGACGGGAGCCCGCGCTGGTCGCCGGACGGGCGGCGCATCGCCTTCGTGCGCCGCCCGGGACAGGGCGGCGCGCCCGACTCCATCCTGGCGCGGCGGCACGCACCCTGGGGCATCTGGACGGCCGACGCCGAAACGGGCGAGGCGCGGCGCGTCTGGCAGGCGCCCGCCACGCTGCGCGGATCGGTGCCCACCACGCACGGCGGCACCAACCTGCACTGGGGGGCCGGGCGCATCACGTTCCTGTCGTACCACGACGGCTGGCCCCACCTGTACTCCATCGCACCGGAGGGCGGAGAGGCGCTGCTGCTGACGCCCGGCGACTACATGGCCGAGCACGTGACGCTGACCCCCGACGGGCGGCACCTGCTCTTTTCGGCCAACGCCGGCGGCGGCGCGGACGACATCGACCGGCGGCACGTGGTGCGCGTGCCCGTGGACCGCGCCGTGCCCGAGGTGCTGACGCCGGGCACGGGGCTGGAGTGGACCCCCGTGGCCACCGGCGACGGCGCGAGCATCGTCTTTCTCTCCGCCACGGCGCAGCGCCCCCCGCTCCCTTCCGTGATGCCGTGGGCGGGCGGCCCCGCGCGGCTGCTCGCGGAGGACCGCATCCCCGCGGCGTTCCCGCTGAACGAGCTGGTGACCCCGCGCGCGGTGGTCTACCAGGTCGGGGATGGCGTGCGGGTGCACGCGCAGCTCTTCGAGCGCGCGGGCGGCGCGGCCCGAAAGCCGGCGATCGTCTACGTGCACGGCGGGCCGCCGCGGCAGATGCTGCTGGGCTGGCACTACTCGGACTACTATTCCAACGCCTACGCGCTCAACCAGTACCTGGCCAGCCGGGGCTACGTGGTGCTCTCCATCAACTACCGGCTGGGGATCGGCTACGGGCACGACTTCCACCGTCCGGCCGACGCCGGCGCGCAGGGTGCCTCCGAGTACCTGGATGTACGAGCGGCCGGCGAGTTCCTGCGCACGCTGCCGCAGGTGGACCCGGAGCGCATCGGCATCTACGGGGGCTCGTACGGGGGATTTCTCACGGCGATGGCGCTGGCGCGCGACTCCGATCTCTTCTCCGCCGGCGTCGACATTCACGGCGTGCACGACTGGACCACCGAGCGCGCCCGCGGCATCCTGGCCCGCGAGCGGTACGAGCGCGCGCCCGACGCGGATTCCGCCCTGGAGCGCGCCTGGCAATCGTCCGTCTTCTCGCACATGGACCGCTGGACGTCGCCCGTCCTGCTGATTCACGCCGACGACGACCGCAACGTGCGCTTCGCCCAGACGGTGGACCTGGCGCGGCGCCTGGAGGACGCGGGCGTCCCCTTCGAGGTGCTGGTGATCCCGGATGACACGCACCACTGGATGCGCCACGCCAACGCCGTCCTCGTCAACCAGGCCACCGCCGATTTCTTCGGTCGAGTGTGGGGCGCCGGCACGGGCGGGGCGGCAGAGGAGCCGCGGTAGCGGCGACACGAGCGCACGGCTGCGCAGCAGCTCCCTTGCCGCCCGCCGGCTGCTTCCGAGTTGGTTCCGCGCCACCGTCCGCGTGGAGCCGGGGGCGGATCGCAGGGCTCGGCGGCGACGGCAGGGCGAATTCACCTCGTTCGTCGCACTGGCTACGCCCTGGATCTTAATGCAGATCGACCCGGAACTCGTCCGCGCCATGTTTGCCCGCCACGGGGTGCGCGGACCGTGGGCGCCCTTGCATGCCACCGGGGTTGCCAACCGCATCTACGCCACGCGCGACGTGGTTCTGCGGGTCGCCACCGATCACCCGGACGCGGTTCCGGACGCCCGAACGGAGTCGGTGGCCGCACCCGCGGCGTTCGCCGCAGGGATTTTGACGCCCCGCCTGATCGCGTTCGACGACTCACGATCGGTAGTGGATCGCCCATTCTCGCTATGGGAACGCGTGCACGGCGAAACCCTGGGCTTGCTCCAGCTGGACCCGCCGCGAAAGGCGGATCTCTGGCGCCGCGTCGGCCGCGAGCTGTCCAGGCTTCATCACCGCGTCACGCTGTGCCCAGACCCCGCCGGCTACCTCGACACGCCGGGGCGTCCGCTGGACCTTCACCCACTCCTGCAGCGCCTGGCTGCCGCCGGGCGCGTGGACCGCACCGCGATGATAAAGATCACGCGGCTGATCGACGAGCTCGCACCCCACGTCGCGGCCGCCCGGACGCTCCGGTTCGTCCATGACGACATCCACCCGATGAACGTGATGTGCTCGCCAGACGGGGGATTGCTGGCCATCATCGACTGGGGTGATGCAGGCTGGGGGGATCCGACGCTCGACTTTGCGGCGGTGCCTCTGGATTGCGTTCAACACGCGGTCGAGGGCTATACGCTGGACACGCCGGGAGCTCTGGGCGATTTCCCGGAAGCACGATTCGTCTGGGACAAGCTGCACTACACGCTCGAGGAAGCGTGGGAGAACGGCGAACCCGTTCCACCTGTGGACGCATTCTATCGCTTGCTCCGGGCGAACCCCAGTGGCCGCGGTAGCACCTGACGCTGCGCGGCGCTCGCGGGGGCGCCTCGCCGACCCCCGGCCGCTCGTTCGGGGCGAGCATGGGCATCCGCTCCGACACAGCGGCGAGGTGCTGGCCTCCAGCTGACCGGCGTCGCGACGGGCGGCCTCGAAGTCCGGGGATTTCGCGCGGCCCGGCGGGAGCACCCGCCGGGCCGCGCTGTCCTGGGCGCCAACGCAGAGCGGGGCGGCCGCATCCGGCCGCCCCGCCCTGTCTGCACGGTACGGCGCAGCGCTACGGCGTCTGCGCCACCGCCCGCTCCGCGTTCACCCGGCCGTAGCCGAACACCGGGTCCCAGCCGGGCGTGCCCAGGTCGTTGGAACTGCCGCGCAGCACGCTGCGCACCTGAGCGGGCGACAGCGCCGGGTTCCTGCTCAGCACCAGTGCCGCCACACCGGCCGCGTGCGGCGAGGCCATGGAGGTGCCGCTCAGCATCGCCAGGTTGCCGGTGGTGTTGAGCACCGTCGTGCTCGTCGCCCGCGCTTCGATCTGCTCCTTCAGGTACAGCCCGTCCTGCAGCGAGATGGACATGGCCGGGATCCACGCCCGACCGTCGGGGGCCGTCGCCGTGCCCAGCGTGCCGTTGAAGTTGCCCGGCGTGTGGTTGTGGATGATGACGGCGGCGCACCCGGCGTCCATGGCGGCCACCGTCTTCTCGGCGAAGCTCGTTCCCCCGCGCATCACCACCGCCGTCTTGCCCGTGCAGTCCACCGCCTGGAAGTCGGCCGCGGTCCCCAGGCCGGCGTAGACGGTGGAGGCGGTGAGCCCCTGCTTGCGGGTCCGCCCGGCGAAGAGCAGCGCGATCGCCTCCAGCTCGCGCGCGTTGTCGCTGTCCACCGTGAGCGAGGTCTCCACCCCCTTGCCCACCGGGTACGAGGCCAGGTTGTTCACGCCCGGGGCGGTGAGCTCCTGCTCGGTACCGTACTGCGAGAAGCTGGCGAGCATGTCCGCGTCGTCGGTGGCGCCAACCGCGATGACCGCCGGGTGCGAGGCGGGATAGCCCACGTACGGCGTGCTGCTGTTGCCCGAGGCGCCCACCAGCACGATGCCGCGGTCATACGCCGCCTGCAGGGCCGCGTCGCCCGCGTCGTACAGCGCGGTGGGCAGCACGATGCCGAACGACATGTTGATGACGTCCATGCCGTTGTCGATGGCCCACTCCAGCCCCGTGATCATGTTGGCCAGCGAGCCGCTCCCCGCGCAGTCCAGCAGGCGCATGGAGTAGATGGTGGCCTGCGGCGCGACGCCCACGGTGTGGTTCCCGTTGTTGCGCGCGCCCACGATGCCGGCCACGTGGGTGCCGTGTCCGTTGCAGTCGTCGAAACCGTGGCCGTCGCCCACCAGGTCGATGCCGCCCGCGACGGTCAGGTCGGGGTGCTCCAGGTCCACCCCCGAGTCGAAGATGCCGACCTTGATGTTCTGGCCGCGCACGCCCAGGCTCCAGGCCGCCGGCGCGCCGATCAGGCTGACGCCGTAGTCGGTGATCTGCCTGCCGCCCAGTGCCCGGATCTCCTGGTCCGGGTTCACGTAGGCCACACCCGGCGCGGCCGCGAGCGCATCGTACCGGGCGGCGGGGATCACCGCCGCCAGCACCGGGATGTACTTGTACTGGCGGACCACCCGGCCACCCAGGCTCTCGATCAGCGCCGCCTCGACGGCGCCGGGTCGCGACGCGAAGCCCACCAGCACGGTCTGCTCGCCGCCGATTACGGAGCGCAGCGACTCCGTGGGAGCCGCGGTGGTGGTGAGGTTGTCGCACGCCCCGGCGAACAGCGCGAGGCCGATCACGAGGGAGTGGAGGATTCTACGTGCCATGCTGTTCTCCACTGGTAAGGGATTGACCTGACGTGCCAGGCAACTGGATCGGGAGATTCTTCGGACCTGACCCACGTTCCGTCTAAGCATCGCACGTGCCCGGTGCCGCCGCCCTGCGGCCATCCGCAGATCGCGCTCAGGGAGGGACTGCCTGCCCGCTCGTAACCAGTTATCTACCTGTAGCTTAGAGCATGAGTCAGGCGTGCGGCCTCAGCGGAAAGGCCGTCTGGCGAGCTTCTCAACGCGAGGGGCGCCTGCACGATTTTGGTGAAACGTCGAAAACGATGCACCGATTCGCTGCAAGCCGCGCCAGGGGCCCCGTTATCGCTGCCGCGTCGGTGGGAGAATGTGCATACCGCCTGGTCGAACTCGGCCGCCCGGCCGACGACGATGGGCCGGAGCGCAGGACGAGGAGTCAGTGGCTCAGGGCGGCACCGACCAGATGCGGACCGTGCCGTCGGCGCTGCTGGAGGCCAGGCGCGCACCGGGGCCCCACGCCAGGGCCGTGACGGCGCGCGTGTGCCCTTCGAGCGACCGGACACGGGCTCCCGTGGCCGCGCCCCAAAGGTGCAGGGCACGGTCGCCCCCGGCCGTGGCTACGGTGCGGCCGTCGGGGGAAAAGGCCGCGGCGGTCACGGGGAGCTGCTGCGGGATCTCCCGCACGCGCCCGCCGACCACCAGGCGCGCGGGGTGCGCGGTGACCAGCGTGTCGCGCGCGGCCCCGGACTCCACCGCCCACAGGCGCGCCGTCCGGTCCAGGCTCGCGGAGGCCAGCGTCGCCCCGTCCGGCGCAAAGGCCAGCGCGTAAACCACGTCCTGATGGCCGGCGAGCACGCGCCCCGTGTCCGCCGGGAGCCCCGCGCGCGTCCAGATGCGCACGCGGGCGCCCCCGGCCGCAAGCCACCGCCCGTCGCCCGAGTAGGTGGCGGCGCCGCCGTACCCCACGTCGAGCGTATCGCGCACGTCGCCGCGCTCCGGGTCCAGCCGGAGCAGCGTGCCTTCGCTGGCGAGCGCGGCCAGCTCGCCGCCGTCCGGGGCGAACGCGAGCGACGCGGGATACCCACCCAGGTCGCGCGTCCAAGCCTGCCGCCCGCCGGGGAGCGCCCACACCGTCACGCGGCGGCCATGCCCCGCCGCCAGCCACCGCCCGTCGGGCGACAGCGCGACCGCGTTCACCTCGCCGCCGGGGCGCAAGACACGGAGCTCGCGCCCGGCCGCGGCGTCCCACAGCCGGACCGTGCCGTCCATCCCGCCGCTCGCGATCCGCTCCCCCACGAACGCCACGGACGAGACCACGCCCACGTGGCCGCGCAGCACGGCGCCATCTTCCGGGCCGCTCGCCGGGGCGGCGCGGGTCGCGAGCAGGAGCCCCGCGGCGGCCGCCCCGGCGGCGGCGACGCGGCGGATCATCGGTCACCCCCGGTGGTGTCCGGCAGCGAGGTCAGGACGCGGCCCCCGCCGCGGAGGGTCAGCCACGGGCGGCCAACGGCGGCGAGCTGGGCGTAGCTCCCGTCCAGGTCCCAGACCGAGACGTGCGCGCCGCCGGTGGCGTTGGCCAGGAACAGCGCCTGCTGGCGCGCCGCCGCGTCCAGGGTGAGGAAGACCTCGCCCACCTGGTCGCTCGTCAGGTACCCGGAACGCTCGTTGCCGTCGGGGTCCATCAGCAGGATCCCCGCGCCCCCGCCCAGCCGGGGCGCGCGGCGGCCGTAGATCAGCGGGTCCGGCACCGGCGCGCCGATCACCACGCGCTCCACCCCCGCCGCGTCGACCACCACCAGGCCGCGCACCCGCAGCACGGAATCCGCGGCAACGGCTCCGCCGGCCGCGGGGCTGGCCATCGGCCGCGCGGCGATCAGGAGCAGCATGCCGAGCACCGCCGCCAGGGCGCCCGCGCGCCAGGTGTTGCGAACGGATCGATCCCGCTGCCGCTCCAGACGGTGCACCCGCGCCCGGAGTTCCGCGATTTCCACGTCGCTCATCCACCCTCCCTGTCATCGGGTTTCATCGATGGGCCCGTTGCCACAATGGCGATCCAACCACCGCCCGTCCAGCCTTACCGCCGGCTATTCACGGCCGCAGAACCACTGTAGATTGGTGGCGCGGGCAGGGCGGCTGCACGGAAGCGGCGGCAGAGGGCACACTCCGCGGGAGATTGATAGCGAGATGAGCGGACTTCCTCCGGCACTGGCGGAGTGGATCCAGCGCCGCATCGACGAGCTGCCCGCGGATGGCGATGCGGCGTGGCTGCGGCGCATCTGCAAGGAACGGCTGAACGCGCTGCCGCTGTCCGGGGACCAGGTGTACCTGTGGGCGCTGCGGCCGGACGGCACCGTGCTCTGCCTGGACCACGAGGCGTTCCGCCTTCCCGTTCACGATGAAACGGATCCGGCGACGCTGTACCGCGTCCTTCGTGAGGCGGCCGTCCTTTATCCGGAGCTGCAGCCGCTGGTGCCGCCGCCGCCCCCGGCGTCCCGGACCGCACCCGTGCTTGCCGGCGAGCCGCGGCCGCTGGCGGAGCCCGGCCGGCGGGAGCTGCTGGACGTGCTGCTGGAAGCCCGCGGCGCTGCTGGCCCGCCCCGAAAATGATTTCTCCGGGTCCGGGTGGCAGGATGCGGAGATGGCGCTGGTGGAGGTAGACGCCGTGCTCCGCGTGCTGCAATCGCCCCGGCCGCCGCCGCGGGCGGCCATTTCCGTCCTGTTCCTGCCCACGGGTCCCCTCCAGGAAACGGCCCTGCGCAGCGGGTGGGGCGACGATTTCGTCGCGCTCGCCCGCCGCTGTGACGCCGCGCTGGCAAAGGCCTGCGCCACCGCGGCACGGTAAAGCCGATCCGAAAGTACCGCCTTGCTCTCCTGAGTCGCGCTTCGCGCACCCCTGCGGGATGAAAGCCGCGCTCGTGGCCGTCGCAGCCTGCGGCTTAGCCGGCGGCGCCGCGAGGTGCGGGCCCGAGCGAGCGGAGGGGGCGCGGCGCGGATCCGGCCATCCCTGCTGCAGGCCTGCCGGCACATCGACGCTTTTTCGCTCAGGGAGGTGAACTGCGTGAGCGCCATCTGGCGGGTTCCCGGTGCGCGGTCGCGCGGAAGGCAGATGGTCGCCAGATTCCGTCAGCGAGACCACCGCCGCGGCGGTCGCCGAACATGTGCGGTTCGCCGCGCGGACCTGTGGATCGGGCGATGCAGAGGCACGATCCAAAGCGGTACGACCCGGGAGAACGTGAAGTACATGAAGGCGAATGATCCGACCCCGCCCGCACCCAGCGCGCGGCGTCCGGCGCTGGCGTGGCTGCCGAACGCGCTGACGCGGGCGCGCCTGTACGCGCTCCCCGTGCTGTGGGTGCTGGCGTTTCTGCAGTTGCCCCAGGCCGTGGCGATCGGCGCGGCGGCGGCGGCGTTCACGGACGTGCTCGACGGCGTGCTGGCGCGCCGGCTGGGCGTCACCAGCCGGCGCGGCGGCGCACTGGACTCACTGGCGGACCACCTGCTCAGCATTTCGCTGGTGGTGTGGCTGGTGATGCTGCGGTCCGAGTTCTTTCGCGAGCAGGGGCTGCCGCTCTCGTTGTGGTCGGCGTTCGCGCTGGGGGTGCTGGTGCTGGGGTGGATGCGTCGGCGGCAGCCGGTGAACCTGCACCTGTACTCGGCGAAGGTGGCGGGCACCGTGGGATACGTCTTCGGGCTCCTTCTCCTCTACACCGGCACCTACAGCCGCGCCTTCTTCGCCGCGGCGCTGGCGCTGGCCACGTTGGCCGCGCTGGAGGCGCTGATCGTGATCCTCGCCCGCCGCACCGACGGACACGGCGGGTCCATCTTCCTCCCCCCGCGGCGCGGCCGGGGCACAGCGGCGGCAGGGGCGTCTCACATGGAGGGCGCGGAGGCGGACGAGCGGTGATGCTCCACGTCCCATCGCGCGAACTCCTGCGCGCCGGCGTTCTTGCAGCTTCGGAGTTACGAGGGACTTCCGGGCCGGACTCCGGACGCGGCTTCCGCGCGTTCCAGGTTGAAGCGGATCAGGAACTCGGCGAATTCCAGGACTGAGGCGGCGGAGAGGGTGGGCGAATGCGGAAAGACCAGCGGCAGATCCACGTCTCCCAGCCGCTCGCGGGCGGCCCGGGTCAGCAGCACCGGCTGCGCCCGGTCCAGCGCGGCGATGCCGCGGGCGTCCTCCGCAGGGATCACCCGAAGGTCGGTGTTGGGCTCCAGGGTCTGCCGATACTGGATCCGCACGCGCTCGCCGAAGCTGGGATCGGCACAGATCACCGTCAGCGCGCCCGTCCTGATCTGCCGCTCCACCGCCGCCACCATCTCCGCGTTCACCGTGGCGACGATCAGGGGCTTTTGCAGCGCACCCGCGAGCGGGGCCACCTGCCGCGCGTGAAATCCGGTGGTCACCACCAGGTCCGCCTTTGCGAACTCGGCCGGCATCCGCCCTGCGCCTGACTCCGATACGGAGCCCGCACCGGGGAGCGAGTCCGGCCGGACGCTCTGCGCGGCCATCCCCAGGCGTTCGCGCAGATCGTGGGTGAAGGCGGTGATCACGTCCTGGCAGCTTTCCACGAACGCGACGCGCGGGGCGCGGCCGGCGGCGTAGCGCTGAAAGAACGCCGGGATCTCGGGGAACGCGATCCCCCGCTTCCAGCCGTCCACCAGCACCCGCGCGGCCCATTGCGCGGTTTCTTCCAGCAGCACCCCTCCGATGCGCGCCTGGCGGGCGGCGAAGATGCCCGAGCGCTCCCGCACCTCCACCAGCCCCTCCGCCTCCAGCGCCCGGTACGCGCGCGCGACCGCGCGGGCGTCCTCACCGGTTTCGGCCGCGACCTGACGGATGCTGGGAAGCCGTTCGCCGACGCGCAGGTGGCCCACGTGCAACGCGCTCACGATCCGGTCCCTGAGCCGGTCCGTCAGACTGCGCCTCTCATCCATCCCAGAGCTCCGTGGAACGCGTTCGCCTCCACTGGCGCGGCTCCCATCCGCAGCTCCACATCATCGCTCGAATCATTGGAGAGCACCCGAATCAGCCGAATCCACCGAATCAGCTGATCGGGCAGTACCCGTTCACCCGTTCACCCCTTCACCCCTTCACCCCTTCACCCCTTCACCCCTTCACCCATCCCCCTCCGGTGCGGCTCTCCGACACCCTCACCCCACCCTGATCTGCTGCAAAAAACGCCGCAGTCGGGAATAGCTCTTGCAGCGCCATCGCCCCGCAGAAATCGTCGCGCGAGAGCGGATGTCAGGCTCCGTGCCCAGGTTCCCGTTCGTCCGCGGCCGGGGGCGCGCGCGCGCCGTGGACGCTCCACGACCGCATTTCCCGCGGCCGGCGGCTCACCCCTGCGTTGGAGGTTGGCACCATGCTGCTCCGCCGAATCCGGCTGCTCCTGCCCCTGGCGCTGTTCGCGGCGCTCACGTCGTGCGAGTACGTGCGGCTGCTGCGCCCCAGCGTGCTGAAGCAGCTGAACCCGGACGTGGTCCGGCTGGTCAATGAGCTTCCCGCCGTGGACGATCCCAACGGGCGCGTGGTGGCCCGGCTGTTCGCCCATGGCGGCCTTTCGCACGCCACGCAGGGCCGCGACGGGGTGTTCCGCGACGTGGTCACCATCCCCGAGAACCAGTTCATCTGGCGCCCCGCCATCATCCGCATGGCCCGCGGAGGCGAGCTGGAGATCGAGGTCCACAACGCGGACCAGAACCTTCACGCCATCTTTGCCCCCAGCATCCCGGAACGGCAGGCGATGATGCTCCCCATGCACACGGCCGGGCGGGTGCGCATCCGCCTGGACCAGCCGGGGCTGTACTGGTTCGGCTGCCCCATCTCCAACCACGCCGGGCGAGGGATGCTGGGGCTGATCATGGTGGGGGGAGAGGTGCCCCCCGAAGCGAAGCTCGACCGTCCGCGGCAGCGGCGTCCCTGAACCGCGAGAGGAACACATGACGAACCGTGTGCAAAGCAATCTGCGCCTCCTGGTTTGCTCTGCGCTGGGGGCGGTTCTGCTGCCCGCTTGCGGCGTAAAGACCCGGTACCCCATCACCCAGCAGGCCCAGCCGTTCTCCTCGATGAACGAGGCGCGGGCCGGCACGGCGCCCCCCGTGACGGCGGGGGTGACCTCCGAGCGCATTGCGCGCGCCCGCTCGGAGCCGCAGAACTGGCTCACCTATTACGGCGCCTACGACGGGCAGCGTTTCAGTCCGCTGGACCAGATCAACACCGGCAACGTGGCGCAGCTCAGGCCCGCCTGGATCTTTCAGACGGGGGTGATCGGCCTGATCGCCAACCCGGCCACCTACTCGTTCGAGGCGGCCCCCATCGTGGTGGACGGCGTGATGTTCGTTTCCGGCTGGGACGGCTACGTATGGGCGCTGGACGCCACCAACGGCCAGCTCCTGTGGCAGTACCGCCACCCCATCCCGCTGGACGTGCCGCTCTGCTGCGGCAACGTGAACCGGGGCGTGGCCGTGGCGCAGGGCAAGGTCTTCGTGGCCACCCAGAACGGCCAGTTGGTGGCCCTGGACGCCACCAGCGGACGCCCGGCGTGGCAGCAGACCTTTGTGGACGTGCGCGCGGGCGAGAGCGCCACCCTGGCGCCGCTGGTGGTAAAGGACATGGTGATCGTGGGCAGCTCGGGGGCCGAGTACGGAGTGCGCGGCCACATCGACGCCTTCGACCTGCAGACGGGGGCGCGGCGCTGGCGCCGCTACAACGTGCCCAAGCCCGGCGAGCCGGGGTCGGAGACGTGGGGCGGGACGGAGGCGTGGCAGCGCGGCGGAGGGACGGCGTGGATCACGGGGACGTACGACCCCGAGCTGGACCTGCTGTACTGGGGCACCGGCAACCCCGGGCCGGACTTCGACGGCAGCGTGCGGCCGGGCGACAACCTGTACACCAGCTCGGTGGTGGCCATCGACCCGGACGACGGCGCGCTGCGCTGGCACTACCAGTGGACCCCGCACGACGTGTGGGACTACGACGGAGTGAACGAGAACATCCTCTTCGAGCAGGACGGGCGCCGGCTGCTGGCGCACTTCGACAAGAACGGACACCTGTTCATCCTGGACCGCACCGACGGCCGGTTCGTGCGGGCGGTCAAGTTCGGCCGCGCCACCTGGGGCGACATCGACCCGGCCACGGGGCAGGTGACGGTGCGGCAGATGCCCACTCCGCAGGGCGCGCACGTCTGCCCCGGGCCGGCGGGGCTCAAGGAGTGGCCGCACGCCTCGTACAGCCCGCGCACGGGGCTGCTGTACACGCCGGTGGTGGAGGCCTGCGGCACCTTCAAGCTCAAGCCGACGGAATTCGAGGAGAGCATGCCCTACTGGGGGGGCGAGGTGCAGCTGGACCAGGAGCAGTGGGGGCACGTAAAGGCGTTCGATCCCGCCACCGGCCGCGAGGTGTGGTCGTGGCGGGGCGAGCACCCCATCCTGTCGTCGGTGCTGACCACCGGGGGCGACCTGGTGTTCGCGGGAGAGCCCAACGGGAACTTCCGCGCCTTCGACGCGCGCACCGGGCGGGTGCTGTGGACGTTCCAGACCGGCAGCGGCATCCACAGCAACCCGGTGAGCTACCGGGTGGGCGACAAGCAGTACGTGGCGGTGCCCACCGGCTGGGGCGGATGGGTAGAGGGCTACGCGCCGGAGATGTACGGCGCTCCCCGCGGCAACGCGCTCGTCGTCTTTGCGCTGCCGTAGAACGAGCGCCGCGGATTCACCAGACGCGGAGGAATGGAGAACTCTTTCTCGGCCGCGCGCGCCCGGTTCCACGCCGGGGGCAGGTCAAGCGGGGCGACCGCGCATTCGCCGCTGATAGACCAGGACACAACGGGAATCCCCAGGCCGCGTACGCAACGGCCTGGGGATCATGGGCCCACCAGGATTCGAACCTGGGACCAAGGGATTATGAGTCCCCTGCTCTAACCGCTGAGCTATGGGCCCGGCGAAACAACTGACGTGAATATAGACTCCGCCGACGCTTGAATCAACCAGAACGTCGGATGTCTCAGGAATCAGACATGCTGGGCGCGCGGTGATGAACTGTCATATCATATCACTGGCGCAGGTCCGGCTGTGCTCCGAGCACAGGAAGGGACGCGAACCGCTCCCGGATCTGTTGGATCAGCTCCGAGGCTTTCCGCAGCCCTTCCAGGTCCAATCCTCTTGATTCTTGGGGTGACGAAGCCAGAAGGCGTTCGAGAGATCCGATAGAACTTTCGATCTCACCGAGTCCACGGTACCCCTGCACGAGGTCTTCAACGGGGAACAACTCCAATTTCGCGCGCTCAGCCTGCTTCCAAGCGTATTCACTTTCGAACGCAGCCACTTCCACACCATTCTCATCAACCAGCCGGATCCACCCGTCGTCGTCCCGACGAGGAAGTGGCAACCGCGGCATACAAAGCAGATCGTCTCGCACAACGTCCTGCGGAGAACCGCCCTTCATCTTGGCACGAGCATGATACATGGCAGCGGCATGGCCAAAGAACCAGAACTCGGCACCGCCATCCGGAAGATCAAGAATGATCGTTTCATTCTCGGCATCGAGTTCGCTCACCCGGAAATCGGTGTTCGCCTCCAAGATGTCGATCAATGCCTGTGAAGCCAGTCGCTCGGATTGGTAGCGGCGAAAACGGGCTT
>JAHWJJ010000355.1 GCA_019348475.1 Gemmatimonadota bacterium
CCAGCCGTCGCGAGGAACGAGCGAAAGGCCTGGCGGGGGAGAGGGCCCGCGGCCCTGCGCCGCCGCCTGCCCCTACGCCGCCGCCTTCTCCCGCGTCCGCGGAGTGGCCGCCGCCGCCGGGGGCTCCGTGCGCGTGCGCCCGGCCAGCCTGCGCACCGTCCAGGCCAGCGCCAGGTTCACCGGCAGCGCCACCCCGATGATGTGGGCGTTGCGCTGGTCCAGCCCGGGGAGCACCTGCATCACCAGGCCGAGCAGCGAGAGCGCGGCCACGGCCGCGGAGAGGATCCAGGCGGGCCGCGCCGCCCAGCGCGCGCCGTACGCCACGCACGGCACCAGCACCACCAGCGGCAGCGCCAGCGGCGAAAGCTGCAGCAGGTTCTCGTTGCGGTAGGCGATCTCGTGGTTGGTGAACGCCCACAGGCCCACCAGCAGTACCCCCGCCGTCCCCGCGAACAGCAGCCACAGCGCGCTGACGGCCGCGTACGCCAGCCGGGCGGCCGCGGAGCGGTGCGCCACCATCGCCGTCGCGAGCAGCAGGCACGCGATCAGCACCCCCGCGACGATAAAGAACTGGGTGGCCGGCGGCGGCTCGCGGAGCGGGCCGTCACGTCCCTCGGCGCTCAGGATCGTCCACTCGCGCGCCACCAGCGGCACCAGGGCGCCGGACGCGTCCGGAACACGGATCGCGCGCACCTGCTCCTGCACCTTGAAGGGCAGGAACATCTCTTCCCAGGCCGTGATCTGGCGGTCCGCGGCGGGGCCCAGCCCGCCCGCCAGCCCCACGTACGACGCCGCGTCGTCGGCGATCAGCCGCTCGCTGTGCCAGCGGTAGCTGGTGCCCGTCAGGCTGTCCGCCGTGGCCGCCAGCAGCCGACCTCCGATCACCCGGTCCAGCGCGTCACGGATGCGCGTGGAGCAGTTGTCTCGGTAGTAGTCGTACAGGTACTCGCGGTTGGCCGGAAGGGCATTGGTCTCCAGGAACGCCTGCAGCTCGCGCTTCTGCGCGGGGGTAAGGTTCAGCTGCTGCGCCCAGACGGCGCGGTTGTAGTGCTGGTACGCGTAGATGGTCTGCTGGATGTCGTGCACTCCCAGCTCGTACAGCCAGTCGCCCTTGATGAACCGGCTCCAGTACCCCGGGGAGTTGAAGTCGAACATCCCGTAGTTGTACACGCGGTCCGTCCCCGCCGCGGGGTCGTGAATCCACAGCGCATTGTGGCCGAACTTCTCCCACACCATGTCCCCCTGCCCGATGGTGAGGAGGGTGACCGTCAGGCCCGTGTCGGGCGCGGCCGGCGGGGCCTGGGCGCGCGCGGGCGCGGGCGCGGCGGCAAGCGCCAGCGCGGCGAGAACGACGAGGGAGCGCAGGATGGACGGCATGGTTTCCGTGGTCACACTGAAGCGTCTGGCGGTACACAAGTTACCCCGAAAGCCGCGGAAAGCGCCATGCCCGGCGCACTTTCGCCCGTGGCCGCGCGGGCGTACTCTGTGGCCCGGGCTTTTGCGACGATGAAACGGTGGATGGAGGACACGTGTTCCGCGACGACCTGCTGGCGGGCAAAACGGTGCTGGTGACGGGCGGCGGCTCCGGATTGGGGCTGTCGATGTCCAGGAAGTTCGCCGCGCTGGGGGCGAAGGTGGCCATCACCGGCCGCAGCGCGGACCGGCTGGCGGGCGCGGCGGAGCAGATCGACCCCAGCGGCCAGCGCGTGTTCACGCACCCCTGCGACGTCCGCGACTTCGCCCAGGTTGAGGCGATGGCCGCGGCCGTGGCGGAGCGCTTCGGCGGCATCGACGTGCTGCTGAACAACGCCGCGGGCAACTTCCTTGCGGCCACGGAAGACCTGTCGCCCGGCGGCTTCAACGCCGTGGTGCAGACGGTGCTCTACGGCACCTTCAACGCGACCCTGGCGGTCGGTAGGCGGATGATCGAGGCGGGGCGGGGCGGCAGCGTCCTGAACATCGTCACCACCTACGCCTGGACGGGGAGCGCCTTCGTGGTCCCCAGCGCCGCGGCGAAGGCGGGGGTGCTGGCGATGACGCGATCGCTGGCGGTGGAGTGGGCGGAGTACGGCATCCGCAGCAACGCCGTCGCCCCCGGCCCGTTTCCCACGGAGGGTGCCTGGAACGCGCTGATGCCCACGCCCGAGCTGGAGGCCGAGGCCCGCGCGCGCATCCCCATGAAGCGCTTTGGCGACCACGACGAGCTGGCGAACCTGGCCGCGTTCCTGGTGTCGGACGGCGCGCCGTTCATCAACGGCGAGTGCGTCACCATCGACGGCGGCGAGTGGATCGCCAGCGGCGGCGAGTTCAACGGCCTTACCCGCATGCCCCGCGACGGCGTAAAGGCCGCGCTGCGGGCGATGCGTGGGAAGTAGGGGAGTGCGTTAGTGCGTGAGTGCGTTAGTGCGTTAGTGCGTGAGGAGCGGAAGAGGTTGCAATGCGTCCGCGGCGACCCTCGACGCGCTCGGCGTGCCCGCACGCTGCCGCCCGCCGGGGAGAGGGGATAAGGTCGTCCTGGCGCGACCGCGCTTCCGCTGGCTGTTGAAGCCCCACGCGGTTTGTGGGGCTTTCCGCAGTCGTTGCGGCGAGTTTCACTCGCTCCCGGGACGAGCCTGGCCAAGCGCCACTTTCGCACTTTCGCACTCACGCACTTCCGTGAAAGCTGCCTTCCTCTCCATCGGCGACGAAATCGTCGGGGGGCTGACCGTCGATACCAACTCGGGCTTCATCGCGGGCGAGCTGCGCGATGTGGGGGTGGAGCCGGTGGCCGGCTTCTCCGTCCGCGACGACGAGGACGAGATCATACGCGCCTTTCGGCAGGCGCTGGAGCAGGCGGAGCTGGTGGTCAGCACCGGCGGGCTGGGACCGACGGTGGACGACCTTACGACGGCGTGCGTCGCGAAGCTCGCCGGGCGCGAGATGGTGCTGCACCAGCCGTCGCTGGCCGCGATGGAGGAGCGGTTCCGCGTCCGCGGAATCGAGATGCCCGCCAACAACCGCAAGCAGGCGCTGTTTCCCCGGGGCGCCGAGGTCATCCCCAATCCCAACGGCACCGCGCCGGGCTTCATCTGCCCCGTGCTGACGGACGGCGGAACCCGCCACGTCGCCTGCCTTCCCGGCGTGCCGCGCGAGACGCGGCACATGGTCGCCGCCACGCTGGTGCCGTGGGTGGCCGCGCGGCAGCCCGGGCGGCGCTTTCTGTCGCGCACCTTCAGCACCGTGGGGCTGGCGGAGAGCCGCATCGACGAGCTGCTGGCCGGCGCCATCCGCCCCGACGAGGCGCGCGTGGCGTTCCGTGCCTCGTTCCCGCGCATGTACGTGCGGCTGACCGTGGACGGCGCCCCCGGCGAGCGGCTGGAGGCGCGGATGGACGAGCTGGAGGCGCGCGTCCGCGAGCGCCTGGGCGACGCCGTCTACGCCGTGGGCGACGAGGGGCTGGAGGAGACGGTGGGGCGCCTGCTGCGCGAGCGCGGCCTCACGCTCGCCGTCGCCGAGTCGTGCACCGGGGGGCGCATCGGCGACCGCATCACGGACGTTCCGGGGAGCTCCGCCTACTTTCTCCTCGGCACGGCGACCTATTCCAACGACGCCAAGGCCGCCGTCCTGGGCGTCTCACCGCAGACGCTGGCGCGGCACGGCGCCGTGAGCACGGAGACGGCGGAGGAGATGGCGGCGGGGGTGCGGCGCATCGCCGGCGCGGACGTGGGGCTCTCCACCACCGGGATCGCCGGGCCGGGGGGCGGAACGGAGGAGAAGCCGGTGGGCACCGTCTGCATTGCCCTGGTGTGGGAGGGCGGCGCCTGGTCCCGCCGCTACGACCTGGGCGCCCGCGAGCGCGAGTGGATCAAGGCCACCACCGCCCAGCTCGCCCTGGACCGCCTGCGCCGCTGGCTGCTGAACCCGGACTGACTACCGGGCAGCTCCGTCTCCGTGTCGCGGCTGGAATGCGATGTCCTCCTCGGCACCGCAGGTTCTACAAAGCCTGCCACTCGCACGGAAGTTGCCTGCCCACGCGCGCGCGCCGCTTGCGCGCCTACGTGCAACCGGGAGGATGGAATGGCGGACATCAACATCGAGCGGAAGCGCAGGAGCCCGTTACCGTGGATCATCGGACTGCTGGTGCTGGCGCTGCTCGCGTTTTTGCTCATGCGCAGCTGTGGCGACGACGAGGTGGCCACGGATGACGCCGCGGTGATGGCCGACACCACGACCGCGGGCACGCCGGTGCCCACCCAGACCGTGACGCCGTAGTCAGCGGACCCGCGGGCCTGCCGGCGACGCGGCGGCATCGGGCGAAGCGAGACGGGTTCGGATGCGAGGGGCGAGCGGATGGAGCTCGCCCCTTTCCGTTGGGCCCGGCGGATGGATTCCGCGGCACGCGGAGCCTAAGTTGCCGCGCGAATCCGGCGATCCCCATCCCGAACGACACTCCCTGCACATGCGATTCTCTGGAACGGTCCTGATCACCGGCGCCACGGCGGGCATTGGCCAGGCGTGCGCGCGCGCGTTCGCGGCGGCGGGCGCGCGGCTGGTGCTCACCGGGCGTCGCACGGAGCGGCTGACGGCGCTCGCCGGCGAGCTGCGCCAGGCGCACGGCACCGACAGCCACCTGCTGACCCTCGACGTGCGCGACCGTGCGGCGGTGTTCGGCGCGGTGGAGGGGCTGCCGCCGGAGTGGGCGGCGGTGGACGTGCTGGTGAACAACGCCGGGCTGGGGCGCGGCGTGGACCCGCTGCAGGGCGGCGACCCGGACGGGTGGGACGAGATGGTGGACACCAACGTGAAGGGGCTGCTGTACGCCACCCGCGCCGTTGCGCCAGGAATGGTGCAGCGCGGGCGGGGGCACGTCATCAACCTGGGCTCCGTGGCCGGCCACGAGGTGTACCCCGGCGGCGCGGTGTACGGCGCCACCAAGCACGCGGTGGGCGCCATCACGCGGGGGCTGCGGATGGACCTGCTGGGCACCGGCGTGCGCGTCAGCACGGTGGACCCCGGGATGGTGGAGACGGAGTTCAGCGTGGTGCGCTTTCACGGCGACCGCGAGCGCGCAGACCGCGTCTACCGCGGCATGACGCCGCTGACCCCTGACGACATCGCGGAGACGGTGCTGTGGGTGGCCACGCGCCCCCCGCACGTGAACGTGGACGAGATCATCATCAAGCCCACCGACCAGGCCAGCGCCACCCTGG
>JAHWJJ010000041.1 GCA_019348475.1 Gemmatimonadota bacterium
GAGTCGTTGACGTAGAGCACCCCGTCGCGGCGGGCGACCTCCTCCAGGCGGTGGGGGACGCCGGCGAACGTGCGGAGAGTCTCCGCGATCGCCTGCTCCGGGACGCCCATCGCCCGTGCCGCCGCGGCGGCGAATTCGGCGTTCTCGAGGTTGTGTGCGCCCCGCAGCCGGACCTGCGCCGGGAGCGGATGGTGCGCGCCGTGCTCGCCCGCGCGCAGCTCTCCCCCTCCGTCCTCACGCCGCTGGCCGTGCTGGCGGGCGGCGCGCTCGCCGCGGTGGCCGCCGCCGCCGTCGTGGCCGCCGTCGCCGTCGCCGCCCTGGCCTGGCCGGGCACGCCGCAGGCGCAGCCCGCGCCCGCGCCCGCGCCGCTGACCATTGCCGACGGGCTGCGGCTGCCGGGGCCCGCGGCGGACTGGATCGCCGAGAACCGTTCGCCCACCGAGGCGGACCTGCTGGAATCGTGGGACCCCTGAGCCACGGTTGATGACGATCCTTCTCCCCACCGGCCGCGGAGGCCGTTCATGAACGCACTGACCCCGCGCCGGATGCGCATGGCGGGAATGGCGCTGCTGGCGGTCACCTTCGTGGTGGGCATGCTGGCCGGCACCGCCTTCGGCCGCGTGCTCAGCGCGCGCGAGCCGGACGCCCGCCCCGCCGCCGCGGAATGCGAGCGCAAGCGCGGCCCGCACTACGTCTTCGACGAGCTGGAGCTTGCCCCGGCGCAGCGGGCGCGCATCGACGAGATCATGGCGCGCCGGCGCGCGCTCACGGATTCGCTGTGGCGGACGGACGGCGCCCGCATCCGCGCCGCCGTGGACTCCACGCGCGCCGAGATCCGCGCCGTGCTCACCCCCGAGCAGGCGGCGGAGTACGACCGCCTGCGCCAGCGGCGCGAGGAAAGAAGGCGCCGCGGCCGCGAGGGCGGAAAGCCCGGCGAGGCCCGCGACGCTGCTGGCACGGCTGGTGCGCCGCGAAGCTGAGGTCCATGCACGCAAGGGAGGGGATGGGGATGGCGAAGGCGCGGACGTTCTTCATGGCGCGGTTCCAGGGCGCGACGCTGGCGCTGTTGCGGGTGATGGCCGGGCTGATGTTCATGCAGCACGGCGTGCAAAAGATGTTCGGATGGCTGGGCGGCTGGCGCGGCACCCCCGGCGCCACGGCGCCGCTGTTCTCGCAGTCCGGCCTGGCGGGGGTGCTGGAGGTGTTCGGCGGGGCGCTGATCGTGCTGGGCCTCTTCACCCGTCCCGTGGCGTTCGTGCTGTCGGGGATGATGGCGTGGGCGTACTTCCAGGCGCACGCGCCGGACGCCTTCTGGCCCATCGTCAACCGGGGCGAGCTGGCGGCGCTGTACTGCTTCGTCTTCTTCTACTTCTCCGCCCGCGGCGGGGGGCCCTACAGCATCGACGCCGTCCTGGAGCGCCGCCGGTCCGCCGCGCGCCTGGATTTTCAGCGCTAGGCGTGGCCGCCGCGCACGCCACCCACCCTCCTCCGCGTTGCGGGAGAGGGTGTTTTCGTTCACGTGGGCCCTCTCCCCCGCCAGGCCTTTCGCTCGTTCCTCGCGACGGCTGGCGACCCCTCCCCCAACCCCGGGGGACGGGTGGCGTGGGCGGTGGCGTGGGGCAGGGTGTGGATCCGCCGAAGCGATGCCCGCGCGCTTCGGCGGCCTCACGCAGGTCGTGCGATCGAAGTTCTCCCTTCCCCCACGCAGTTGTGGGGGAAGGGCCGGGGATGGGGGGCGCTCGGCGGGCCGGGCGAACTCCCGCGTCACGGCGCGATCCAACTCCCCTCTCGGCGAGAAACGAGCGGGAGGCGCCGGGGGACGGCCCCCGCGGCCTCGACAGGTCTCCGCCGGCCGGGCTAGAATACCCGCCGCGCACGCCCCTCCCCATCCGCCGCCGCTCATGGCCCAGGCCCCCGCCGTCGCGCCCGTCCGGCAGCACCGCTACTACGCCTTCATCGCCGCCACGTTCGTGACGGCGCGGCTTCGCTCGCAACCTCATCGGGCCGAACATCGTGCAGCTGGGGGGCGTCACCTTCGGCGCCGGGGCCGCGAAGTCCTTCCCCCTTCACAATCCATGGCGGCGACCGAAGGACCTCCCGTTCTTTCCCATCTCATACCTCTTCGGGTGCGCGCCGCCGTGGTCGCCGCCGATCCCACGTGAGCGCCGGGCGCATCTACACCGGCGCCGTCCCCGTCCTGGCGGACCCGCGGCAGGCCGGCGGCGGCGGGCCGCCGGCGCCGGCACCGCTCTTTCTGCTCGCCGACAGCCAGCTGCTGTTCTGGGCGGATGCGCATGGGCGCTTGATGGACCGCGTCGCCGCCTGCACCGGACCGGGCGCGCCGCGGGCGGCCTACCTGGGCGCCTCCAACGGCGACAATCCGGACTTCTATTCCATCTTTCTGGGGGCCGTGGAGCCCATCGGCCCCGCGGAGTGCCGGATGATCCCCGCGGACCCGTCGGACGAGGACCGCGCCTTTCTGGACTCCGCCGACGTGCTGCTGCTGGCGGGCGGCGACGTGGAACGGGGCTGGCGCGCCTTCCAGGCCAGCGGCGTGCGTGACGCCGTCGAGCGGCGGTACCACGCGGGCGCGGTGCTCATCGGCGTCTCGGCGGGCGCCGTGCAACTGGGGACGGCGGGGTGGCCGGTGCGCGATCCAGCCGCCGCGTTCGCCACCTGGGGGCTGGCCCCGTTCGTGGTGGACGCGCACGCCGAGGGGGAGGAATGGGCGGCGCTCCGGGCCGTGGTGCGCGCGCGCGGGGCGGGCGCGCGGGGGATCGGCATCCCGACCGGCGGCGGGGTGATCCTGCATCCCGACCACACGCTGGAAGCCGTGCGCCGCGCCGCCTTCGAGGCGAGCATGGAGGGTGACGAGCTGGCGAACGCCGTGATCCTGCCGCCCGGAGGGTGAAGGGGTGAAGGGGTGAAGGGGTGAAGGGTTCGCGCCGATGGCCATCCCGCGCAGTGCGGCCAGCGCGGTCTGGAGCGAATGAACTTCGCCGCTGAAAGATCGCAAAGTCCGCCTGCCCGGCGCCTGCCGGGACTCGTGCGGGTTCCAGCGCGGCAGCGTGGCGCTCCCGTCACCCCTCTCTCCCGCGCGGTTTGCGGGAGAGAGGGGTGGGGGTGAGCGCTTCGTCAGAGGATGACCGGCTCCTCGTAGTGCTCGTAGACCACGTGGTGTTCCCGGCCGCGGCGGCGGCGCGGGCGCAGGGTCCGGGCCAGCACCAGTCCCGCCACGAAGGCACCGCCCAGCACCAGCAGCGTCTTCGTCAGGTCCACGGGCGCGGGCGGAAGGGAAACCACGCCCCGCTCGTCCGTGACCGCGGGCGTGTCGACGTAGCGCCCGTGGCTGGGAACGGCGCGGGTGCGGAAGTTCATCGCCAGCTCGCGCAGCTCGTCGCGCAGCTGCGGCCCGCCCAGCGGAATGCCGTGGCCGGTGGCGGCCAGTTCCGGCTGCAGCTCCGCGAGCAGGCGCACCGAGCGCTCCGCGTTCTTCCAGTCGGGGGTGTAGTAGCTGGGCGGGCCGTTGACCTCCGGCGTCTGCTCCAGCACGTACGTCAGCGCCTCCTGGCGCGTGGTGACGAACGCATCGCCCGCGATGAGCGTGCGGTCGTCGTCGCGGAACAGCGACACGTGGCCGGCGGTGTGGCCGGGCGTGTGGATCCACCGCCACCCCGGCATCCCCGGCACCGAGCCGTCCGCAGGCAGCGGCCGCACCCGCCCCCCCAGGTCGATCGGCTTGCGCGGGTACATGAACGACAGCCGCGCCATCGCGCCGCCGGGCACGGTGGGGTCGGGCGGCGGATACGGCGAGTCGCCCGTGAGGTAGGGCAGCTCCAGCGGGTGCGCGTACACCACGCAGTCCCACAGCTCCACCAGCTCGTGGATGCTGCCCCGGTGGTCGAAGTGCCCGTGCGTGAGCACGATCGCCCGCGGCCGCGCCCCGCGCCCGAAGCGCTCCTCCGCCGCGGCCACGATCCTGCCCGCGGAGCCGTACATCCCCGTGTCCACCAGCACCCAGTTGCGGTCGCCGGCGTTGCGCGGGCCGTACAGGAACAGGTTGACGATGGCCGTGCGCAGGTACGTCAGGGCGGGGAGCAGCTCGCGCGCCGCGCCCGCGGCGGGATACGCCTGCCGCTCCAGCTCCCGCCCGGAGATTCGATCCGTCGTCCCCACCATACGCCGCCTCCCGCGTGAGCCGAATCCACTCGCCCGCGAAGCCCCCGCTCCGCGCGCCGCTGGACCGCGGAATTCCGCAAACGCCGCGCCCGGCGGGCCATGGGCGCCTCGCCGCGCGGGCTACACCCAATCCTTGCGCTTGAAGTAGGTGAAGAGGATGCCGCCCACCACCAGCATCAGCGCCAGCCCCCACAGATAGCCGTAGCGCCACCCCAGCTCCGGCATCCGCTCGAAGTTCATCCCGTAGATGCCGGCGATCCAGGCCATGGCCATCAGGATGATGGACCACGCCGCCATCAGCCGCATGGTGGTGTTCAGCTGGTGGCTGGCCAGGGACAGCTGGCCCTCCATGGCGCCGTTCAGCAGGTCGCGCAGCGTGTCGATCTCCTCCGCCACGCGAATGGCGTGGTCGTGCACGTCCTGAAAGTACGGCATCATGTCGGGCTGCAGGAACGGGATGTCGCGCCGCAGCAGCGAGCCCACCAGCTCCCGCTCGGGGCCCACCATTCGCCGGAACAGGGCCAGCTCCCGCCGCATCGTGAGGATGCTCTGCATCCCCTCCCCCGGCCGCCCCTCCAAGACCCCGGTCTCCAGCTCCGCCACCCGCTCCGAAAAGTGGTCCAGCACGGGAAAGTAGCCGTCCACCACCAGGTCCAGCAGCGCGTGCGCCAGCACCCCGGGCGCGCGGTAGCGGTCGGGCGAGCCGCGCCAGCGGGCCAGCACCGCGGTGATCTCCTCGATGCGGTGGTCGTGCACGGTGACCACGTAGTTGTCGCCGATGAACGCGTGCAGCTCGTTCAGCGCCATCCGCTCGCGCGCCGGGTTGATGCGCGCCGCGTACATCACCAGAAAGAAGTAGCCCGGGTAGCGGTCGATCTTGGGGCGCTGCCGGCCGCGGACGGTGTCTTCCACCGCCAGCGGGTGAAAGTTCAGCTGGTCGCGCAGGAACTCGCCCTCGGGCACGCCGGGCGCCGCCACGTCGATCCAGATGAGCGGCGGGTCTCCCTCGCCCTTGCCGGTGCGGCCGCGGTGGATGACCTCGATCGCCTTTGCCAGGGGGTACGCGTGCACGCCGGTTTCCGTCTCGGCGTACGCGGAAATGCGCGACCGGAGCTCGGCCCCGGTCGCGTCTTCGCAGAGCGGGTCTACGACGTCGTCTTCAGCGGCCCGCGCGGCGACGCTCATAGCCCGGAACGGTGTCGGTGACGGCGGCCGTGACCACTTCCACCAGGCCGATCGCAACGTGTGGAATCCACACCCGCTCGTCAAAGCCGAAGATCCACGGCGACACCGCCAGCAGCAGCCCGCCCACCGCGTCCAGCAGCAGGTGCGCGGGCATCTGCAGCCGCTTTACCGCGCCCAGTTCGTAATCGGTGAACAGGCTGTACAGCAGGATGCCGCCGCCCAGCACCACCGGCACCCAGGTCTCCGCGCCGCCCGCCGCAAAGCCGAACAGCCAGGGCGCGCCGATCAGCAGAGAGCCCAGCAGGTAGTCCAGCATGCCGTGAACGCGGGTGGGAAGTCGCATGGCTCGCCCTCTCGCAGGTGCGGTGCAGGTGGGGATCGGAAAGGTGCAATCTCGTGTCGCGGCGCGCGTTTGCAAGCGCCGCGCCTCGCGCCGCTGTCCAACGTGCGTTCAGAGCGGCCGGAATCCCAGCCTTTCCGCCGGCAGACCCTCGTTCCGCCGGCGCCCTCGCTGCCGGGCTTCTCCGCCCAGGTTGCGCGGGGAGAGGAGAATCAGAACAGGACCGGAGCCGTGGCCGATCCCGGGTACTGACCGCGGCCGGTCTAGCGCCAGCCTTCGAGGATGCGCCCAGGCGGGGCCGTGAGGCCGGCGTCGGGGTGCAGCCAGCCCGCCAGGGCCTCGATCCCCTCCACCACGCGCGGGCCCGAGCGGCTGAACCAGGCGCTGTCGCCCACCGCCGCGCGGCCGGCGTCGATGGCGGGGGCGGCCAGCCGGCGCAGGCGGGCGCGGGCCTCGTCCGCATCCTGCCGCGCGCGGTCCATGGCGTATCCGCAGGGCACCAGCAGCAGGCGGTCGGGATCCAGCCCTGCCGCCGCACTCCAGGGGATCTGCAGCGAATGCGACCCCGCCCTGCCCACCAGGTTGTCGCCCCCGGCGATCGTCACCATCTCCGGCACCCAGTGCCCCGGCGCGAACGGCGGGTCCAGCCACTCCAGCGCCAGCGTGCGGGGACGCGGCCGATCCGCCACCGCCTCGCGCACTCGGTCCACCCGCGCCCGCAGCCGGCCGACCGCCGCCTCGCCGCGCGCGGATTCTCCCGCGGCGAGGGCCACCTGGCGCATGGTCCCGAAGATCTGCTCCAGCGTGTGCGCGTCCAGCGACACGACACTGGCGGGATGCGGCAGCTGCGCCACCGCGTCGTCGACGGATCCCGTCGGCACCGCGCAGACCTCGCAGACGGCCTGGGTCAGGATCACGTCGGGGCGCACCTCGCGCAGCGCGTCCACGTCCACCTGGTACACGCTGCCGTGCTCCACCATGCACCGCCGCACCTCCGCGTCGATCTCGCCGCTGGTGAGCCCCGCGGGATCGAAGCGCGAGCGGCTCAGGCGCGGCAGGCGCAGCGCCTCCGGGGGGTAGTCGCACTCGTGGGAGATCCCGACGAGGTGGTCCTGCAACCCCAGCGCGTAAACGATCTCCGTGGCGCTGGAAAGCATGGAGGCGATGCGCATTCGCTCCGCTGTCGCGATGGTTCCGGGGGCCGGGTCCAGGCGGATAATAGGATGCGCGGGCGATCGGGGCGAGAGCCGTCGTCCGCCTTGCCCCGGCGCGGTGCGGAGGCCTAGCTTACCCCGCCCGAGCGTTCACCCTCCAGCACGCCGTTTCCCGATGCAGATCATCCGCGAGCCGCGCGTCACCGTACTGGCACGCCAGCAGTTCGTCTATCCCGAGCACATCCGCTGGGAGAGTGACAGCGAGGTCCCCGGCGAGGTGGTGGCGGAGTTCGCGGGACGCCTCTGCTATCTCTCCTTCGGCGAGGACGCGGGGCTGGAGGGCGGCCACAAGAGCATCCCCGGGCGCACCACCAACGACGCGTACCTCGCCAACATCCTGCGCACCAAGCACGGCAGCGTGCTGGAGCACGCCGTGTGGACGCTGCTGCTGGAAGGCATCAGCCGGTCCCTGACGCACGAGCTCATCCGGCACAGAGCCGGCTTCGGGTTTTCACAATTGTCCCAACGTTACGTCGACGAATCCAACATCGCGTTCGTGCAGCCCCCGGAGATCAGCGGCGGCACGCGCGCGTACGAGATCTGGGAGTCGGCGTGCGAGCAGTCACTGGAAAGCTACCGCTCGCTGCTGGACGAGATGACGGACCAGGTGGGCGACGACGGTCCGGCGACGATGCGAAAGAAGCGCGCGCGCCAGGCGGCCCGCGCCGTGCTCCCCAACTGCGCCGAAACCAAGATCGTGGTGACGGGGAACGCGCGGGCGTGGCGGCACTTCATGGAGATGCGCGGCAGCGCCAGCGCCGACGTGGAGATCCGCACCCTCGCGACCGCCGTGCTGGGGGTGCTCTCCGCCGAGGCGCCGCACATCTTCGGCGACATGCACATGGTGCCGCACTCCGACGGCACCAGCACGGTCGAGACGCCGCACAGCAAGGTGTAGCCGCGGGACGGGCGCGGCAGGCGTCCCCCCGCCGCCCGTTTCTCGGCCCCCCGCGCCGCGCTTGCCGCGGCGGGGCCCCCGCCCTACTGTTTCCGCCAGCTTCCCTCGTTCTTCTGTCGCCGGGACCTCCGCGCCGTCCGGGCAGCGGTGCCGGAACGGCGAGGCCCCCGCGACAGCCCCCTATCCACCCCGCACCCACGGGGATGCCGTGACCCAACCCGATCCGCAGTCCCCGTCGCCCCAGGCAGCCCGGCCCCGGCTGATGGACCGCGTGCTGAACGGAATCGAGCGCGCGGGCAACGCGCTTCCCGATCCCGCGGCGCTGTTCCTGGTCCTGATGCTCGTGGTGTGGGTGCTGAGCGCGCTGCTGGCGCCCATGCGCTTCACCGAGATCGACCCGCGCAGCGGCGAGCCCCTGCGCGTGGCCAACCTGCTCACCGGCAGCGCGGTGGCCGAGTTCCTGGCCACCATGGTCACCACCTTCACGGCGTTCCACCCGCTGGGCGTGGTGCTGGTGGCCCTGCTGGGCGTGGGCGTGGCGGAGCACACCGGGTTCATCAACGCCGCGCTCAAGAGCCTGCTGAACGTCACCTCGCGCACGCTGCTCACGCCCATGCTGATCCTGGTGGCCATCGTGAGCCACACGGCGGCCGACGCGGGATACGTGCTGGTGATCCCCCTGGGCGGCGTGATCTTCTACGCGGCGGGGCGCCACCCGCTGGCGGGGATCGCGGCGGCTTTCGCGGGGGTGTCGGGCGGGTTCAGCGCCAACTTCGTCCCCAGCAGCCTGGACCCGCTGCTGGCGGGGCTCACGCAGGAGGCCGCGCAGATCATCGCCCCGGAACGGCTGGTGAACCCGCTGAGCAACTGGTTCTTCACCGGCGCGTCCAGCGTGCTGATCGTGGCCGTGGGCTGGTACCTCACCGACCGCGTGGTGGAGCCGCGGCTGGCGCGGGTGCAGGTGGACGGCGACCCCGACGAGATCCCCCGCTTCGACGAGCTGGGCGTGCGCGAGCGGCGCGGCTTGGGGGTGGCCCTGCTGGCGCTGGCGGTGGGGGTGGGGCTGCTTGCGTGGGCCTCGGCGCCGGGGGGGTCGCCGCTGCGCTCGCCCGAGGGCGCGCTGACGGTGTCCACCGCGCCGCTGATGCAGGCGATCGTGCCGCTGATCTTTCTGCTCTTTCTGGTTCCCGGCGTGGTGTACGGGTACGTGGCGGGGACGGTGAAGTCGCACCGCGACATCATCAAGGGGATGAGCCGGTCCATGAGCACCATGGGCTACTACATCGTGCTCGCCTTCTTTGCGTCGCTGTTCATCGCCTCGTTCGGCAAGAGCAACCTGGGGGCGCTGCTGGCGCTCAAGGGCGCCAGCGGGCTGCAGGCGATGGCGCTGCCGGCGCAGGTGACCATCGTGGGGATCATCCTGCTGGCCGGGCTGGTGAACCTGCTGATCGGCTCCGCGTCGGCCAAGTGGGCGCTGCTGGCCCCCATCTTCGTCCC
Source organism: Gemmatimonadota bacterium (assembly GCA_019348475.1). Taxonomy (GTDB): domain Bacteria; phylum Gemmatimonadota; class Gemmatimonadetes; order Longimicrobiales; family Longimicrobiaceae; genus Longimicrobium. The sequence goes on from JAHWJJ010000041.1 coordinate 9,314, forward strand.
CATGCTCATGCAGCTGGGGCTTTCGCCGGAGCTCACGCAGGCGGCCTACCGCATCGGCGATTCCACCACCAACATCATCACCCCGCTGATGCCGTACTTTCCCCTGGTGGTGGTGTACGCGCAGCGCTACGTAAGGAGCACGGGCATCGGCACGCTGGTCTCCATCATGCTGCCCTACTCGGTGGCGTTCCTCCTTACCTGGACGGTGTTCCTGGTGGCCTACTGGCTGCTGGGGATTCCGCTGGGCTTGCAGGCGCCGTACACGTATCCGTCGTGAGCCGGATAAGGCAGTGCGGGAGTGCGTTAGTGCGGATGCGATCGGCTGAGCCGTACTTTACCGGACGAGGAGACGCCGCCATGGACCAGGAACCCTACCCCGACTCCGCGCCACGCGACGACCGCGGCGCACCCCCGCCCGCGGAGCCGCCCGCGGAGCCGCCCGCGGAGCCGCCCGTGGAGACGGAGCGGCACCCGGCGCCCGGCATTACCCACGAGCCGGAGCCGGACGCGGAGAACCTGATCCCGATCGACGACCGGCCGGGGACGCTGTAGTGAACGGGTGAACGGGTGAACGGGTGAACGGGTGAACGGGTGGACGGGTGGACGGGTGGACGGGTGAAGAAGGTGTCCGGCGCGTCGCACACGGCTGGGGTGGAGCCCGTGATCCAGGAAAAGGTGCGGTCCATGGCGCGCGCCGGGCTGGAGAGGCACATGCGCGAGAGCGGCGTGACGGATGCGCCTGCGCGGGGTGGACTCGCGGGGGCATGAGCCAGGTCAGTGAGGCGTGGGATTGGAGATGGAGCGGGTGCCCACGCGCACGTACAGGGCCCGCGGGTCGGATTCGCCCGCGTCGGTGCGGAATGGAAAGTACCAGCTGTAGCTTTCAGGCTGGATCCCGGGCAGGCCGCGGATGGTGGAAACCCGCGCCACGTCCCACCGCACGCCCCACCACCAGTGCGGACGCACCGGCAGGTTGACGTGGCCGACCGCCAGCGTGTCGCCGGCGGCGGATTGCAGGATGCCGGTGGCGCGCAGCGAGTCGGCCGTGGCGGTTTCGAAGTAGGGGCCCCACCGGTTGCGCGCCTCACCCGCCCACTCCGTGCTGCGCGTGGAGCGCACCTGCCGCCCGTCATCGAAGACCACCGTAAGCACCGTGGTCGTGTCCCCGCCGGGGATCAGCGCGTCCCGCTGAAAGCGCACGCCGGCCCGCGAGCCGTGCGGCACGCACGACTGGCAGTCCGGCTGTGCCCGGCCGGCGGTGGCACACGCCCCCAGCAGCAGGAGCAGCGGAACGGCGAGGTCGCGCATGTTCTGCATCCGGAACGGGGGAGGAGGCCCGCGGCACCCCTGCAGGCTCTGTGCAAAGACGAGCAGCCGCGGGCCCCGTCGCCCGCGGCTGCCGTTCATCCCCGCGCGCCGTGCTGGTTCTGCTGCCCGTTCACACGGGGCAGCGGAGGGCGAGTAGCGCGTGCGTGCTGAAGATGTACGCGCGGTTCCCGACCACCACGAAGTCGGTGTGCACGGACTCGTTTTCCGGCTCGCGCCGCAGCTGGCCAAGGAACTCTCCCGTCTCGGGGTCGAAGACGCCCACGCGCAGGTAGTTGGCCAGCAGCACCCGGCCGCACAGGGCCATGTAGATGGTTCCGCCGGGCACCGGCGTCTCCCACAGCACCCGCCCAGAAGCCAGGTCGATGGCCTTGGCCCGCTGGTCGTGCGCGGCGCCGAACGCCACCCCGCCGCGCACCTCGGGGGCCTCGTGGGGTCCGAAGTACGACGCCCCCCCCACGACGCGCCACACCTCCCGCCCGGTGAAGCGGTCCAGCGCGACGAACGTGTTCTCCCCGTTGGCGGTGTTCAGCAGCAGCCCGCCGGCCACTCGCGCCGCGGACTGGTAGATGCTGAGCCCGCTGCCGTCCCCGAAGCGGTGGTGCCACAGCACCTGGCCAGTGCGGCGGTCCAGCGCGAAGGTGTCGCCCGTGCCGATGTGGCTGTTGATGCCGGTGTCGTGCTCCACCACCGCGTAAACGGTGTCGCCGCTGACCGTCATGCCGCGCACGGTGCCTTTCCTGTACTCCCAGTCCGGGCCAAGGTCCCGCTCCCACAGCAGCGACCCGTCAGCGGCGTTCAGCGCGAATACCCGGTGGTCCGTGGTGCCCAGATAGAACGCGTCGGCGGTGCCGTCCGTCTCGCAGAACCCGGCGAAGGCCGGCAGCGGGCGGCGCCACAGCTCCCGGCCGGTCGCCGCCTCCAGTGCCACGGCCGTGTCGCCCGCGAACATGACGCGTCCTCCGGCGACCACGAGCGACGAGGGGCCGCCTTTGGGGCGCGCGTAGCTCCACTGCCGGGCACCCGTGTTCAGGTCGAACGCCTCGATGCGCCGCGCGACGTCGGCGTACAGCCGCTGGCCGTCGGTGGCCGGCGCCCACGTTTCCCCTGCCCCGGCCATGGGAACGCGGAAGAGCACCTCTACCCGGTCCTTCCGAGGTTGGCGGCCGTCGTCCGTCGGCGCCTGGCAGGCCGCGGTGATCGCAAGCGCGCCGGTGAGGGCGCAGATGCGCCCCCACCGTCCCCAGCCTGCGCGCCTCGTTTCGTTATTGGCGCGGTACATCGGACAGATCCAGTGCGGACTGAAGATGTGTCATCACGTCGTGGCTGGCCGTTTCACCCGTGTGGGACTCCTGTCCCCGGGGAATGGTGAACCTCAGCGGCGTATACGCGCCCGGCGAAAACGGATACGCCTGCGACGTGTACTGGATGAAGCCGTCCGTGCGGTCGGTGTGGCCGGTGGTCATGTAATCCCACACCCGGTCCACCCGGTTCAACGTGTTGACCACCAGCGACCCGATGAAGTCCAGGATGGATGCCACCGTGAGCCAGTAGCTGGACTGCCACCAGCGGTAGTGGTAGTTGTACGGGTCGTAGCACGGCTCCCAGTAGCTGCGGTAGCCGGACTGATGGCATCCCCATCCGTAGCCGTAGTCGGTGACCCGCCAGCGGATGATGTAGGCCAGGTCGCGCAGCAGCCAGCCGGCCCAGTAGAGGTACTCGGTGTTGCGCGCCCACGTGCGTCCCTCCAGCGGCTGGCTGTACAGAAGCCGCTCGCGGGGGGTGTCGGCGTCGCCCAGCACGCGGAACAGCGCCCAGCGTTCCGGCACGCTCATCTGGATGCTGGCGCGCTTGAACGTCTCGTGCCTTCCGTTCAGCTGGGTGATGAACTCCGAACCGGGGCGGTCGTCGATCACCACCGGCGCCACCTGGCCCAGGCCCCACGCCAGAAAGCCCGACGTCGTCCGCGAGAGCACCTCGCTCAGGTACGGGCACATGATGTTGCCCACGCACAGATCGCCCACGGCCGAGGTGAGCTGGTCCGCCACCCAGTCGGGCCCGTTCTGCGCGATGAGTGCGCCCTGGTGCGGCGTACCGATGGTGATCACGCCCGACACCAGGTCCGGCCGGCGCTGCCCCAGCCGCCGCGCGATCAGGCCGCCCTGGCTGTGCGAGACGACCACGTTGCCGCCGATGCCGCGCGCGGCCACCCGCCCCTCCAGGTCCACCGTCTGCGATTCGAGGGAGGCGAGGGTGTTCAGGCTGTAGGCCTGCTCGTACAGGATCTGATGGCTCTGGTCGATTCGCGGCCGCATGCCGTTCCACGTCCCGCCATCGCTGCAGATCCCGTGCTGCCACAGTACCGGCGCGCCGGTGCCGTCCACGGGGTGCGCCAGGTTTACGCTGCCCTCGCCGCAGATCCCCGAACTCGCCGTGACGTTGCTCGCCGCCGGTGCGGGGGTGGCCATGCCGGTCGGCGGGGGAGCCGGGGGCGGCGCGGACGACTTCGGGGCGGGAGGCGCGGTGCGCGCACGTTCTTCGCGCTGCCGCTCGCGGCCGGGGTTCACGTGCGCGGCCAGGTACCGGAACTCGGTGACGCTGCGCACCTTGCCGGCCGGCAGGTAGTCCAGCCGCTCCACGTGGTCCAGCAGCCACCGGCTGGCGGTCTGCGGGGCTTCGCCCTCGCGCGCGGTGACGCGCACCGGGCGCTTGCGGTAGCGCCGCACCACCTCGCTGCGGGGTCCGTCCTTCGCCGCCTGTACGCCGGCCGTCCCCGCGGGAAGGTGCACCGTCACCTCCAGCACGCCGTCGCTGGTCTGCCGCACCTGCGGGCCGCCGCCCACCGACTCCATGTAAATGGGCTCCTTGGGCGCGCCGCCGCCGCCGCTGCAGTCGTAGCACACCGCGCCGTCGGTCGTTGCGGTGGTCAGGCTGCCGCCCGGCAGGCCCAGGTCTTCCAGAAAGCTGTTGAATCCGCCCCAGGTGATCAGGGAGCCGTACTGGTCGTAGACGTACACGTAATCGCCGGAGGTGCGCATCAGGCCGGGAGGGTCCGGCATCCGCGGATCGGTGCTGGGGTCGCGGTAGATGCTGGCGCGCAGGTCGCCGTCCGCCTCGTACCCGGTTTCGTACGTCCGCGTCTCGCCTTCGATGTAGAACGCGCCGATGGGCGCGCCGGGGCCGTCGCCGCCGCCGTCGGACGAGCGCGTGGTGAAGGTGGTTGCCTCGATCAGGAAATAGGTGTCGCTGCGGTCCAGCTCCGGGTCGCGCAGCCGCTCGGGTGCGGCTGCCACGGCCAGCGCGGCGGGGCTCGCCGTGCTGCCGGAGGGGAGGTCGCCGTCCACGCAGCCCGCCAGGGCCAGCGCCAGCAGACCAGGTGCGGAGATCGTCGGGATCGCTTTTCTTCCACGCATGGGAGTGTGCACGGATGAGGGGTGATCACGGGACCAGCGGACCGAGGGGTACAGCAGGTGCCGGCTGTGGCGTGTTTTCACCTCCTGTTGCATCGGGATGGGCCGCGCCGATACGGGGAGGAGGCGGCGCGGGAGGTGCCGGGCCGGCGCCTCTGACCGAGAATGTTCGAGCGTTGCGGTTTCGGACACTATAGGAGAAATAGGGCGCCTCGCCAGAGGCACGCGCATGGGACCGGGGTAGGCGCGGAGCGTCCCCTACCGACAAGGTGCTACACCGGTGCCGTGTATTTCCCGCCCGAAGTACAGTGAGTGTTTCGGTTACAGACTCTGCGCGGACGCAGGGAAGTGGAGGAGACGCCGGACAACCTCCGACACGATCTCGGGGAGTGCGATTTCCCGGGGCGCCGCCGTCGGTGCTGCCCTACGCCGAGTGCGTTCGTCACGGTGAGAAAATGCTCTTGCCCCGCCGGTTGCGTCCGTGCATGCTGCGGGATGCACACCCGCCACTCTCACCCGGTCGACATGGCTAAACGCAAGCGCAAGCTGACGGCGGCGCACTAAGCGGCGAAAAAGCGCCGGAAGGCCGAATTCCAGACGGTGTTCATCAACGGAAAGCAGAAGCGCGTCCGCCGCCGCCCCACCATCGACGCGATGGACGTGCACGAGTTCATTCGCCGCAACGCCGACCCCATCTTTCTGCACGAGATGGAGATGTGGGAGCTGATGGAGGAGCCGGGCGTGTCCGGAGACGCCGACGAGATGCGGGACGAGCACGGCTTCAGCGGCGGCGTCAGCGGGAAATTCGCCGCGCGCTATCCCGACCTGACGATGGTTGTGGAGCCGGAGGGCGAAATATTCGTGAGCCGCTGCCCGGAGCTGGACATCGCGACCTGGGGCTATACCGCAGAGGATACGTGGGCCGACCTGGCCGAGGCGGTGGAACTCTACTTCGAGGCTGCCAGTCAGGATCAGACGCACCGCCGATTGTGAGGATCGCGACAGAGCAGAAGGTAGTGAAGCACGGCAGCCGCAGGCTCTGTCGCCCGCAGCTGCTCCTGGTTCGCGCTTGACACCCCCTCCGCCCGCGGGTTAGGTTCCCGGTCCCCGAACGATCGTTCGAACGGTCGTTCGAGAGAGGGTGACGGCAGGTAAACGGCGGAGCCGCAGGGGATGCGGGGCCGCCGCGAGCGCATCGACTGAGATCAAGCCCTTCGCACCAGGTACGGAGACGAACGGATGGCCCGCTACACCGACGAAGAGCTTAAGGAAAAGGTACAGAACGGCTTCATCGTCGAGTACCCGGACGACATGACGGAGGGGTACCGCAAGGCCCTGATCGTCCAGCTGCTGGTGCAGGCCGACACGGAGCTCATCAGCGCGCCGGCGTACTTCGGCGCGGCCAGGGACGCGCCGTCGACGAACACCATGGTGAGCGCCACGGCCATCATCCAGGACGAGCTGGCGCACGCCAACATCGCGTACCGCCTCC
>JAHWJJ010000356.1 GCA_019348475.1 Gemmatimonadota bacterium
AATGACCCCGCCCAGCATCCGCACGCCGTCGTCCGACACCACCGCCTCACCCACCTGCGCAAGCCGGGCGATCTGCCCGTCGCCGTCGTCCAGGTCTCGCGCGGCGCAGTACAGCACCAGCGCGCGCTGCCGTTCGCCCATCCGCCGCGCCAGGCGGGCGGCGTGCAGGGCGGTGGCCCCGCTCCCCTCGTCCAGCGCCAGCGCCAGGACGATGGAGACGTTGGCCTCGGGAAGGCGGCGCGTATTTTCCAGCTCGCAGGCGTATGAGACCAGCACGACGGAGAGCGGACCGGCGTCGGCGCCCTCTTCCAGCACGCGCAGGGCCCGCAGCAGAATGCTCTTTTCCGCGCTCTTCTCCAGCCGCTCCACCTCGGCGCGGGCGCGGCGCAGCGTGAAATCGTCGGGGGCGCCGCGGACGGACAGCTCCACCACGCGCAGCACCAGCGCGCCCGCGGCGGCCCGCCGGGCGCGCTCGCCGCGTTCCGTTTCGCTGATGTGCCGCAGCGTGTCCTGCGCCGCCGCTGCGGTCTGCGTCGCCTGCGTCATCCAAAGCTCCGAGAGATTGAGAACCGTTCTCAACCAATGTAGCGAGGGCACGGGCGGGTGTCAAACGTTCCGTGCGGGCGGCCCGGCAGCGTCGGCGCGACGCACTCGGCGTCGCCCACGTCTCCCCAAAGAACGTGCCTGATCGCACACCTGGGCAGGGCGCCCCGGCCCAACCCCCCCCTGGGGGAGGTTGAAAGGCGCTTTCATCCCGCGCGGGGCGCGCAGCGCCGGACGACTCACGATGACTGGGGGGCCGACGCGCCGCAGGAGCCGTCGATGGCTCCTCACCGCCAGCCCCCTTCGCCCCTTCACCCCTTCACCCGTTCACCCCTTCACCCCTTCACCCCTTCACCCCTTCACCCCTTCACCCGTTCACCCCTTCACCCCTTCACCTGCCCTACCGCTTGAGCTTCTCCAGGTACTTGCTGCGGAACTTGCTCACCTTGGGCGCGATGATGACCTGGCAGTAGCCCTGGCGCGGGTTGCGGGCAAAGTACTCCTGGTGGTAGGCCTCGGCGGGGTAGAAGCGCGCGAGCGGCTCCACCTGCGTCACGATGGGGTTCTCCCACACCCCCTCGGCCTCAAGGTCGCGGATGACCTCGCGGGCGGTGTCGCGCTGCGCGTCGTCGTGGTAGAAGACGGCGGAGCGGTACTGCGTTCCCACGTCGGCGCCCTGGCGGTTGAGCGTGGTGGGGTCGTGGATGGTGAAGAACACCTCCAGGATCTCGCGGAAGGAGACCTGGGCGGGATCGAACGTCACCTGCACCACCTCGGCGTGCCCCGTGGTCCCCGAGCACACCGCCTCGTACGACGGGTTGGGGACGTGGCCGCCGGCGTAGCCGCTCACCACGCTCTCCACGCCGCGCAGCTCGTCGAACACCGCTTCCAGGCACCAGAAGCACCCGCCGCCCAGCGTGGCGACTTCGCGCTGATTCTCCATCTTCATCCTCCACAACGGGTTCCGCGATGCATTCTGGTCTCGCGCGTGCTCCAGCGCAACCTACGGGTGCGCCGGGCAGACGTCGGCGCGGGGCGGGTCCGGCACCCCGTAGCTGCGCCGCTCCAGGCGCGGCTCGGCGCCGGGCTTGAGCACCAGCACGAACAGGTTGGCGTACTCCGCCTCGCACAGGTCCGGCAGCCGTGGCCCGCCCAGCGCGTGGACGATGGCGGGCACGGTGTTGCTGTGCCCCGCCACCAGCACGGTGTGCCCCGCGTGCCGCCGCACGGCCGCGGCCACGGAGTCCACGTGCGCGGGCCCGTGCCGCAGCGAGACGATCTCCGGCGCCAGCCCGTGCGCCTCCGCCGCCGGCCGCGCGGTCGCCTGCGTGCGCTGCCGCTCCGTCGCGATCACCGCGTCCAGGTGCATCCCGTGCAGCGCCTCCCGCAGCGCCGCCGCCCGCGCCGCGCCGGCCTCGCTGAGGGGCGGATCGTTGTTGCCGGGCTCCACCGCGGCCTTTTCGGCGTGGCGCACCAGCACCACCACGGTCGAGTCCTGCGCGGCCAGCGGCGCCGTCGAAAGCAGCGCGGCGGCCATGAGGAGGGGACGGAGCAGGTTGCGCATCGCTCGATCCGGAGGAGGAAAGGTGTGGACGCGGTGGATGCGGTGGATCCGCCCGCAACGCCGACGGAATGGCGGGTCAGGCCGCCGCGTCCGCGCGCCGGGTGATCGTCATCATCGTGGCCGTCATGGTGGATACGTGGCGCTCGGCGCCGTCCTGCACGGCGAACGCATCCGCGGTGCAGACGCTGATGGACCGCCCCGCGCGCACCACCCGCGCCCGGGCGATCACCCGCTCGCCGCGCGCGGGGGCCAGCAGGTTCACCTTGAACTCGATGCTCAGCACGTCCGCGTCCGGCGGCATCAGCGTGTACGCGGCGTATCCGCACGCGCTGTCCAGCACGGCGCCCACGATCCCGGCGTGCAGAAAGCCGTTCTGCTGCGTCAGGTCGTCGCGGAACGGAAGCTCCACGTCCACCTCGCCCGGGGCCACGCGCAGCAGCGACGCGCCGATCGTCGCCATCACCCGCTGCATGGCGAAGCTGCGGCGCACCCGCGCCTGGAAGTCCGGGTCCTGCGGAACGAAAGGCATCGGGTTCGGCGGATGGGGATCGGCGCGGATCGCTTCAATCTGCACCGTGGCGCGGCCGGCGGCAAAGGTGGATCGATGGGTGGCGCTCTTGCGCGGCGGCGTTTCGCGCGGAATGGTCATCCCCGCGCATCCCCATCCACCCGAAGCCGACGAGGACGATGGAGCTGGAGCAGCTGGCGATCCGCCGCGCCGTACCGGCCGACGCGCCCGTGGTGGCGGAACTGGCGCGGCGCACGTTCATGGACGCGTTCGGCGCCGGCAGCGACCCGCACGACCTGGCGCTGCACGTCGCGCGCGCCTATGGCGTTCCGCAGCAGTCGGCGGAGATCGCCCATCCCGGAATCACCACACTCCTGGCAGAGGTGGCCGGCCACCCGGCCGCATATACGCAGATCCGCCGCGGGCAGCCACCTCAGTGCGTGCGGGATGACGACGCGGTGGAGATCGCGCGCTTTTACGTGGACCAGGCGTGGCACGGACGGGGGATCGCGCAACGGCTGATGAACGCGGCCCTGGCTCACGCCCGGGCGACGGGTGCGCGCACGGTCTGGCTGATGGTCTACGAGCACAACCACCGTGCGCTGGCCTTCTACGCCAGACAAGGATTTCGCGAGACCGGCCGGCACGGCTTTCTGTTCGGCAACACCCTGGAGCTGGACCGCGTGCTGGTGCGGGAGGTCGAGCCGGCGCCGGGAGCTGCCACGGGAGACCGCCTGCCTTCCGCGCCGGACCGGTAGACCCGCGGCTGCACCAGCGACGAGCGCCGGCGCGGCTCGATTCTCGTCCGTGGTCGGACGGGGGCATCTCCGCTCCCGCCGAATCCCGCGGGCCCCCCGTTCGCGTAGAGTGGCACGCATCCTCCACGGACCGGCGAAGTTCACGGTTCCACTGGGCACTGGGCACTCGAACCTGGGCACATTCCCTTGGAGATTGGGCGGCTGACCCTTCCGCCGCTGCGCGACGAAGAAGAAAAACGCGCGCGGCTCGTCCGGATGAAGCGCCTCGCCACGGGGCTGCTGGGGTTCGCGACGCTGGTGTTCATCATCACCAGCATCCTGGAGCATCGCTGGCCGTGGCTGGGGTACGTGCGCGCCACGGCCGAGGCCGCCATGGTGGGCGCCATCGCCGACTGGTTCGCGGTGACGGCGCTGTTCCGCTATCCGCTGGGGATCCCCATCCCGCACACCGCGATCATCCCCAGCCGCAAGGAGAAGATCGGCATCAGCCTGGGCAACTTCGTCCAGAACAACTTCCTGTCGCCGCCGGTGATTGTGGCGCGCCTGCGCTCGGCCAACGTTGCCCGCAGGCTGGCGGAGTGGCTCGCGGACCCCGACCACGGCGACACGGTGGGCAAGCACGCCGCCGCGGGGGTCAGCGGCCTGGTGCAGGTGCTGCGCGACGAAGAGATCCAGGAGATCATCGAGAGCAGCGTCATCAGCCGTGTGCGCAGCACGCAGGTGGCTCCGCTGATGGGCAACGTCCTGTCGCTGGTGACGGCGGACAACCGCCACCAGGAGCTGCTGGACAGCGCCATCCGCCTGTTCGAGCGGCTGTTCGACGAGAACCGTGAGGCGCTGCGGGCAAAGATCGGGCGAGAGACGCCCTGGTGGATGCCCACGGCGGTGGACGACCAGATCTACCTGAAGCTGGTGCGCAGCGTGGAAAAGACGCTGCACGAGGTGACCAGCGACCCCGACCACCCGCTGCGCCACCGCTTCAACGAGGCGGTCGGCGAGTTCGTGGAGCGGCTGAAGAGCTCGCCCGAGATGATCGCACGGGGCGAGGAGTTCAAGGAAGAGGTGCTGCGGCACCCCGCCGTCCGAGGCTACTCGAACTCGCTGTGGGCGGACGTCAAGGCCTCGGTGCTGCGCCACAGCGCCGACCCGCAGAGCGAGTTCCGCCGCCGCGTGGGGCACGCGGTGACGCGGTTCGGCGCCTCGCTTCAGCAGGACGAGGAGCTGCTGGAGAAGGTGAACGGGTGGGTGGAGCAGGCGGTGCTGTACGTGGTGGACCAGTACCGGCACGAGGTGGCGGCCCTGATCGAGACCACCGTGGCCGCGTGGGACCCCGAAGACACCACGCAGAAGATCGAGCTGCAGATCGGGCGCGACCTGCAGTACATCCGCATCAACGGCACCCTGGTGGGCGGCCTGGTGGGACTGCTGATCTACAGCTTCGCGCAGCTGTTCGCCGGGTGAGGAAGGCGGAGGAGGGTGGGCGCGGCGGACGGGGCGCGGCGGTCGGGCGCGGGGGGATGGCGTCCGCGGTCGGGCGCCGGGGGACAGCGCCGCGGGTGGGCGTCGGGCCCGGGCAAGGAGGTGTGCGCCGCGGGCGGGTGCCGCGGGTGGGCGCCGCGGGCTGAAGCCCGCGGCTGGAACGGCCACAAGCCCTGTTCGGCGCCGCTAACGCGTCGCCGAACAGGGCTTCAACCGCTCCGGAGGCGGCTCTCGTCTCGGATGGCGGCGGGCTGGGGCGGCGCACCCAATTCCGGCGCTCCACCCGCGCACCACGCCCTCCACCACGCGCGGGCCTCGCCTCCATCT
>JAHWJJ010000357.1 GCA_019348475.1 Gemmatimonadota bacterium
GCGATGTGGGGACTGCAGTTCTTCCATCGTGAGCTCGGCGCCGCGGTACCGCAGGTGGGGCTGGATGCCCGGTCTGGTACGTACACGCGAGGTTTGGGCCCGTTCCGGCAACGGCGAACGGCCGTTTCACACAGAGACATGGAGGGGCACGGAAAGAACTACAAGGAAGGGGTTCTCTGCGCCTTGTAGTTCCCTCCGTGGCCTCTGTGTGATCGTTTTTTCTTTCGAAATCGAAGCGGGGCGGCATCCTGGTGATGCCGCCCCGCCTGGGGCTCAGTAGGGAGAGCCGCCGTAGTTGTCGATCTGCGCGCGCTGGAGTTTGCCGGAGTAGTCCACGTAGCAGACCTTGGTCTCCGAGTAGAACTCGTAGACCTCCCAGCCGCCCTCGCGGTGGCCGTTCCCCGTCTGCTTCACCCCGCCGAAGGGCAGGTGCGCTTCGGCGCCGATGGTGGGCGCGTTGACGTAGGTGATGCCGTTGTCCAGGTCCTGGAACGCGCGGAAGCTGGCCACCGCGTCGCGCGTGTAGATGGACGAGCTGAGCCCGTACTTCACCTCGTTGTTGATCCGGATCGCCTCGTCCAGCTCGTCGAAGCGGATCACCGACAGCACCGGTCCGAAGATCTCTTCCGTCGCCAGGCGCGAGCCGGGCTTTACGTCCGTGAAGATCGTCGGCTGAAAGAAGAAGCCGTCATCCAGGCCGTCGCCGGTGGGCCGCTGGCCGCCCAGCACCAGGTTGGCCTCGCCCTGCCCGATCTCCACGTACTGCTCCACCTTCTGCCGGCTGGCCTCGTGGATCAGCGGGCCCACGTCCACGTCCTTCTCCAGCCCGTACCCCAGCTTCAGGCCCTTCGCGCGCTCCATCAGCCGCGCCACGAAGTCGTCGTGGATCTCGCTCTGCAGCAGCAGGCGGCTGGTGGCCGTGCACCGCTGCCCCGTGGTGCCGAACGCGCCCCACAGCACGCCGTCGATGGCCAGATCCAGGTCCGCGTCGCCCATCACGATCTGCGCGTTCTTGCCGCCCATCTCCAGCGACAGCCGCTTGTGCATCCGCCCGCACGTCTGGGCGATGACGCTCCCCGTCTCCGTCGACCCGGTGAACGAGATCACGGGGATGCCGGGATGCTCCACGATGGCGGCGCCCACCTCTTCGCCCAGGCCGTGGACCAGGTTCACCACGCCCTTCGGAATCCCGGCCTCCTCCAGCACCTCGACCAGCAGCGCCACCGTGTGCGGCGTGTCCTCGGCGGGCTTGATGACCACCGTGTTCCCGCAGACCAGCGCCGGGAACATCTTCCACGTGGGGATGGCGAGCGGAAAGTTGAAGGGGGTGATCAGTCCGCAGACGCCGATGGGGCGCCGGTAGCTCATCGCCCACTTGTTGCGCAGCTCCGACGGAACGGTGTGGCCGAACAGGCGTCGCCCCTCCACCCCCGCGTAGTAGGCGGTGTCGATCCCCTCCTGCACGTCGCCGCGCGTTTCCTGCAGCGTCTTCCCCATCTCGCGCGTCGCCGCCTTGGCGATCTCGTCCTTGCGCTCGGTCAGCAGGTCGCCCACGCGGCGCAGGATGTCGCCGCGCGCGGGGGCCGGCGTGCGGCTCCAGTCGGGGAACGCCGCGCGCGCGGCGGCAACGGCGCGGTCCACGTCCTCGCGTCCGCTGCGCGGAAAGCTGCCGATGAGGTCCGACTGCTTCGCCGGGTTGCGGTTCTCGAAGTATTGGCCCGTCGACGGCTCCACCCACTCGCCGCCGATGAAGTTCTTGAAGGTGTCCGCCATTGCTGCTGTCGCCCGGCCGGAGGATTGACAAGGATCGCGCGGCTCACCGTGAACCGGTGCGTCGGGAAGCCGCGCAATCTAACCGCTGCGGCAATCCGTGCAACGCGGGGCCGACGCTCACGTGCCGTATGCGCCATCGTGCGGACCAAAAGCACTCTCGCGCGAGCCGCGGGGACGGACCCACGTGGCGCACGTGCACCCACTTGCGCGTGGGGCCGAACGTGTAGACAATACGAATGCCGACAATCTCGTCGCGAGCGGCCGCGGCGTACCTCTGCACCGAGCCGCGGCGCCCGCGTGTTCCTTCCGCCGTCCAGGAAGCCCCATGCGCACACCCCGCTCCGTACTGCTCGCGTCCCTCGGCGTGCTGGCCATCGCCGGCTGCGGCCGCGAAGCCGCCACCCCCGTGGGCCCCGGCGCCCTGTTCTCCGACTCGGACTCGCTGTGGAGGCTGGACCCCGCCGACACCACCACCTGGGCCGGCGACTGCTCGACCCTCGAATCGAGCGAGGCGAGCTACCCCACCTTCTGCCGCGACACCACCTCCTCGTCCACGTCGTCGTACATCTCCACCGCGGCCATCGCCACCACGAAGACCGACACGACGGTGGGCGAAGACTCGATGCAGTCCGGCTACGGCAGCCCCAGCACCGGCGGCATCGAGTACGATCCCTGAGCGGCTGGAAGGCAACGGATACGCGCCCACGTTCCCACGTGCGGGAAGAATGCTTTTCCCGGTTGACCTCACGAGCGGGCTGCGCGACTCGCGCGAAGCCCGCTCTCTCGTTTCGTCCAGGCCCCGCCGTCGAGCATCGAGAACCTTTCAGGGCCCGTAGCCGGAACGAGCGGCGCCCCCGCCATGCGGAGTCACACGGGGGCGGTTCTGCGCGTTGTGTTGTGCCAGCACCTGCGATCCACACCCTCCGCTCGTCGCGCACGATGCTCACGACCCGCCCCTCCTCCTTTCTACCGCGGCCGCGCACGGCCGCCGTGATGGCGCTGGCGCTGGCCGCCGCGCTCGCCTCCTGCGGCGATCCGCTGGGGCCGGACGTCGACCGGCAAGAGACGCCGTTCTATTACTCCGAGGACCAGAAAATTTACCTGACCGTGTATCCGGCCCGTCTGACGGTGGTGCCGGAGGTGGAGGCGGATACGGGCCGCATCCGCACCGTGCTCACCCGTCGCGGCCTCTCGCCGGATTCCATCAGACCCATGCACGTGCCCCGGCACTGGTTCGTCCACCTGCCGCCCCGGACCTCGGCCAGGCGCGCGGAGGACGCCGCGCGCTGGCTGCGGCTGGACACGGGCGTGCGCTTCGCCAGCGCGGCGTACCGGCGGCGCGACCTGAACTGTCCGCTCTTCCTGGTCAACCGGCTGGTGGCGAGGTTCCGGCCCGATGCCGATCCAGAGGCAATCGAGCGCCTCAACCGGGCCACCGGCGTACGGAACGAGCAGGTGAACCCGTCGGGGGTGCGATGGTACGAGTATCCACCGCAGATGGCGGCCACGCCGCTGGAACTGGCCGCGCACTACCACCGGCAGCCGATCACGGAATGGGCCGACGCCGACCGCATGGACTCCTGCCTGCGGATCGGGGTCGGCGAGGCCACACCCTGAGCAGGCCACCCACTTTCTCTCTCGACCAGGATTCGTCATGCGCCACAGAGTGCTCGCGGCCGCCGCCCTGCTGCTGAGCGCGGCACTGGCGGCCTGCTCCGGGAACCCGGCGGCCTCCATCCGCGGACCGGAGGTCGATCTCGCGTTCGGCATCCAGCGGTTGCAGAACGAGCCCGCGTTCGTCGTGACCGGCGGCGTAGGCGAAGTAACCATACGCGGCTACTTCCGCGCGCCATGCACGCCCTACGAAGCGCGCGCCGAGACGGATCTCGCCACCGGCACGCTGACGGTCCGCCTGCTAGGGCAGCAGCCCCGCGCCTGCCGCGATGCCGTTGTGAACCTGGGATACCAGGCCGACGTGCGCGCCCTCGCCGCCGGGGAGTACCGGCTGCACGTCATCCACACCCTCCCCGCCACCAGCTGGCCCGCAGAAATGGTGGTGGATACACAGGTGACGGTACGGTAGAGCTGGCGGCGCGGGACGACAGACGGGTGGCCCCCATTCCTTTGAGGATCCGGCCTCACATCCCCATCCCGCCGAGCGCGAACACGCCGCTCAGGACGGCGGACCAGAACGCCCACAGCTTGTAGAAGGCAAGCTGCGGGCGACGCGCGGCCGTGGGCGGACGGAGACCTGGCCGTGTTCACGACGATGTTCGACCGCCGCGTGGTGGCCCTGGACGCGCGCACCGGCGCCCCCCGCTGGTCGCGCACGCTCCCGCTGCTGGTACAGGGGCAGTACCTGCCAGGGGGCAACGTGCTGGCGCACGCGGACCTGCTGCTGGTTCCCGGGTGGGACCTCTTCGCCCTGGACCGCGCCACGGGAGAGGTGCGCTGGCGCTACTCGCCCCAGGCGGAGTACCCGGCGGCCGCCGGCATTGCCCTGGATGGCGGCCGGGTCTTTTCGCCGGGGGCGCAGCGGATGCACGCGGTGGACGCCGCGACCGGGGCGCCGCTGTGGGTGGCGGACGTGGGCGAGCGGCCTTTCGCGCCGGTGGCGGCCGACGGGGCCGTCTACTTCGGCACCCGCGCGCGCATCGCGGGGTCGCCCGTCCTGGGGGTGGGGCACGCGGTGGCGCTGAGCGCGGCGGACGGACGCGTGCTGTGGCGCACGCCGCTCCCCGGGCACCCGCAGTTTCCCAACGAGGGCGGCGCCAACCGCCCGGGCGCGCTCGCGCACGACCTGTTCATCATCGCGGGCCGCAGCGGCCGCGTGTACGGCCTGGATCGCGGGACCGGCCAGGTGCGGTGGGAGCACGTGGGCGCCACTGCCTACGAGTCCGGCGTGGCCGTCCTGGACGGGGTGGCCGTGGTGGCCAACCTGCGCGGGGACGTGGAGGGGCTGGACGCGGCGACGGGGCGGCGGCTGTGGACCACGTTGCTGGGCAGCTCGGTCACCACCCCCATCGTGGCGGATGCCGGCTGCGCCCTGGTCACGCTGGGCGCGGTGATCTGCATCGACGCGGAGGGCCGCATCCGCTGGCAGTCGGGCGGCGACGCCCAGGCGGGACCGTCCTACCTGACCTCCGCCCGCGCGGCGGAGGGGCGCCTGTTCGTGGGGAGCACGGACGGGTTCCACGCGCTGCGGATGGCCCGATGACGACGCTGCGGCGCAGGGTGCTGCTGCCCCTGGCGCTCGCGATGTGGCTGGGCACGCATCCCGCCGCGGCGCAGCTCGCGGGCGGGGGCCGCCGGCCCCCGCCGCTGCCGGCGACGCTCGTGCCGGCCGGCGTGTCCGTTGCGGCCGCACAGCCGCGGCGCTGCA
>JAHWJJ010000358.1 GCA_019348475.1 Gemmatimonadota bacterium
AGGGCGATGAAGCGCCCCGACGAGCTGGCGCGCGAGGTGTGGGCGGGCGGGGGCGGGGCCGTGGGCGCAGCGCTGCGGCTGCTGCTGGCGCCGGCCGAGGCGGCGGCCGGCGCCGTCGCCGGCGCGCGGAACGTGGCGTACGACCGCGGCTGGCTGCGCAGCGCGCGCGCGGACGTGCCGGTGATCAGCATCGGCAACCTGACCGTCGGCGGGGCGGGGAAGACACCGTTCGCGGCGTGGGTCGCGCGGCGCCTGCGGGAGTGGGGGCGCCATCCCGCCATCGCGCTGCGCGGATACGGCGAAGACGAGATACTGCTGCACCGCGAGCTGAACCCGCGGATCCCCGTATTTCCAGGCAGGCGCCGCGCGGACGCCGTGCGCGAGGGCTGCGCCGCCGGATGCGACGTGGTGGTGCTGGACGACGCCTTTCAACACCGCGCGCTGGCGCGCGACCTGGACGTGGTCCTGGTGCCGGTGGAAGGATGGGAGCCGCGTCCGCGCCTGGTGCCGCGCGGGCCGTGGCGCGAGGGGCCCCGTGCGCTCGCGCGCGCGGACCTGATCGTGCTCACGCGCAAGAGCGCGGACGCGGCCCGCGCGGCGGAGGTACAGGCGCAGCTCTGCCGGGTGCATCCGCGGATCCCCATCGTCCAGTGCGCGCTCCTCCCTTCGCGGCTGGTCCCGCTGCACGGCGGCGAGGCCATGGAGATCGGCGCGCTGGCGGGGCGGCGGGTGCTGGCGGTGGCGGCGCTGGCGGTGCCGCAGCTGTTCGTGGAGCACCTGGTGGCGGCCGGCGCGGAGGTGGACGCGGCGACGTACCCCGATCATCATCCCTTCCATCGTGAAGATGCCGAAACCCTGGTGGAGTGGGCGGGCGGGCGGATGATGGTGATGACGCACAAGGATGCCGTGAAGCTGCGCGCGCTGATGCCGGCGGACGCCGGCGCGTACGTGCTGGAGCAGGCTGTCGTGGTGGAGCGCGGGGGGGACGTGCTGGATGCGGCGCTGCGCCGCGTGGTCGAGGAGCGAGCGGGATGATGCAGGCCGACGTGGTGGTGGTGGGGAGCGGCATCGCGGGCCTCTCCTTCGCGCTCAAGGCGGCGAAGTACGGCACGGTGGCGCTCATCACCAAGAAGAGCCGGCCGGAAAGCAGCACGAACTGGGCGCAGGGCGGGATCGCCGCGGTGTTCGGCGGCGACGATTCGCCCGCGCTGCACATGGAGGACACCCTGGTCGCCGGCGCCGGCCTCTGCCACCCCGACGCGGTGGACGTGCTGGTGCGCGAAGGGCCGCACCGGGTTCGCGAGCTGATGGAACTGGGGGTCGCCTTTACCCGCGAGCAGGGCGGCCTGTCGCTGGGGCTGGAGGGCGGGCACTCGCGCCGCCGCATCGTCCGCGCGGACGACCTGACCGGGCGCGAGATCGAGCGTGCCCTGCTGGCCGCCGCGGCGGAGACGGGGAACGTGCACGTGTTCGAGAACCACCAGGCCGTGGACCTGCTGACGGCCACGGATCCCGGGACGCTGGGCGCACGCTGCTGCGGCGTGCTGGTGCTGGACACGGAGACGGGGGGGGTGGTCCCATTCCTGGCCCGCGCCGTGATGCTCGCGACGGGGGGCTGCGGCCAGGTCTATCGCCACACCACCAATCCGTCCATCGCCACGGGCGACGGGGTGGCGATGGCGTACCGGGCGGGGGCCAAGGTCGCCAACATGGAGTTCATCCAGTTCCACCCCACGGCGCTCTATCCGGGCGGCGAGCGCACCTTCCTCATCAGCGAGGCGGTCCGCGGCGAGGGGGCGGTGCTGCGGCGGCGCGACGGGTCCACCTTCATGGAAGACTACCATCCGCTGGCATCGCTGGCCCCGCGCGACGTGGTGGCGCGCGCCATCGACCGCGAGATGAAGCGCAGCGGCGACCCGCACGTGCTGCTGGACTGCTCAGCCATTCCCGAGCACGAGATCCGCGCGCGCTTTCCCAACATCCTGCGCGAGACGGCGGAGCGCGGCACTGACATGCTGCGCGAGCCGCTCCCCGTGGTCCCCGCGGCGCACTACCTGTGCGGCGGCGTGCTGACGGACACGTACGGGCGCACCTCCGTCCCCGGGCTGTACGCGGCGGGCGAGACGGCGTGCACGGGGGTGCACGGCGCCAACCGGCTGGCCTCCAACTCGCTGCTGGAGGCGGTGGTGTTCGCGCACCGCGCCTCGGAGCGGCTGGGGCCGCAGCTGCGCGTCACGCGCCCGCTGCAGCCGGAAGACCTGCCGGTGCCGCAGGGGACGGGCGAGCCGGAGGGCGTGCTGCTGGTGCACGACCGCGAGGAGATCCGCAGCGTGATGTGGGACCTGGTGGGCATCGTGCGCAGCGACGAGCGCCTGGGCGTGGCCGAGGCGCGGCTGCGGCAGATCGCGCTGCACGTCAACGGCATGTGGGCCGATTCGCGTCCCACCGTGGAGCTGGTGGAGCTGCGCAACCTGATCCAGACGGCGCTGCTGGTGGTCCGCTGCGCCCTGCAGCGCCGGGAGAGCCGCGGCCTGAATCACAACGTGGACCACCCCTACCGCGACAACGAGCACTGCCTGGCCGATACCATTGTCGTGCGGTAGGCCCGTACCTTCACGGAGAGTGAACATCCGGGAAGGATATCCACAACTCGAGACTCGGACCCCTCGCGAGGTGACTCCCCATGTCGACTACAGAGAAGACGATTGACGCGGTCGCGCTGATGCGTGAGATCCGGGAGAGGATGAGCCGCGAGATGGAAGGGATGACGAAAGACGAGATCCTGCGCTCCCTCAACGAAGGCCAGCGCCCTGCGCCTCAGGAGAGAGACGTCTTCGAGCGGGGTCACGCAGCCTGACCCGCGACATCGACTTGTCCCGGGACGATGGCGGTGGCGATGGTGGGGAAAAGGCGACAGCCGCGACTCCGACGAGCATCGAGCGCGTCAGATCGCGTCGCGGGGGATCTTCTCTGACCAGCTCCGAATCAGCCGCCGTTGTGCGGTCGCACGAACACTGCGAAATTCAGTTGTCCATCGTGGTCACAGCAGGAGCTGATCGATGTCGGAGATGATCACGGACGAAGATCTGGTTGCTGCGGAGGCGGAGTCGGCGGTCATGCAGCTTCCGCGCGCACGCCGCGCCGAGATTGCAGCTCGCCTGATCGCCAGCTTGGACGAGGAAACACCGGTCGAAAAGGCGTGGGCCGATGAGATCCGCCGCGGGTGAGCGACTACCGCGCAGGCGGGGCAAGAACGCGCCCTGTCGATGATGTTCTCGACGAAGCCGAAACGCGCGTCGAACGCGCTTGGGCGGCGGAGATTCGTGAGCGGATTCGTGCACTCGAAGCCGGGGAGATGAAGGTCCTCTCCGAAGAGGAGGCGCAAGCGGAGGCGGAGGAACTGCTTCGGTGAACAGGGATCGGCGCGGCGGATGAAGATCGCCGTCGTGGTGGTGGGGAAGGCGAAGGGCGCCGTGGGCGAGGCCGTCGGAGAGTACGAGGCCCGCGCGCGGCGCTATTTCTCGTTCGATCCGCAGGAGGTGAAGGGGCGGCAAGGGCGCCGCGCCGCTCGGGCGACACAATCATTGTGCGATAGCAGATAAGCTGCGAAATTTCAGCGTTCAACGTCGACACAGCAGGGGATGAGCGATGTCGCAGATGATTACGGACGAGGAACTCGCGGCCGCAGAGGCGGAGTCTGCTGTCATGCAGCTTCCACGGGAGCGGCGTGCACAGATTGCGGCTCGCCTGCTGCGTAGTCTGGATGACGAAGAATCGCGGCTGGAGCGCGCTTGGGCGGCGGAACTCCGCGAGCGGATCCGGGCCGTGGAAGCCGGGGAGATGAAACTCCTCACCGAGGAAGAAGCAGACGCAGAGGTGGAGGAACTGCTTCGGTGAGGGTTCGCGTTGCGTTCACGGAGGCGGCGCAGGAGGAACGTCGGGAAGCCGTGCGCTTCTACCGTGCGGCCAATGCCGAAGCTGCACGGTCTTTCTCTCGCGAATTCAAGCATGAGCTCGCGCTCTTGAAGGCGCGTCCGGAGCTTGGAACACAGTACCTGGAGGGTACGCGTCGAAAGGTGTTTCCATACTTTACTTATTCCGTCGTTTACACGCTGGAAGAGAATCTGATCACCGTACACGCGGTTCCGCACCATAGCCGCGATCCTGAATACTGGCTGGACCGGATCAGGCATCGACGCGGCGGATGAAGATCGTGGTGGTGGCGGTGGGGAAGGCGAAGGGAGCCGTGGGCGAGGCCATCGGAGAATACGAGGCCCGCGCGCGGCGCTATTTTGCGTTCGAGTCGCACGAGGTCAAGGAGGAGCAGTACCGCGGCAAGGGCGACGCGCCCCGCGTACGCGACGAGGAGGGCAAGCGGCTGCTGGCGCGCGTCCCGGCCGGCGCGGAGATCGTGGCGCTGCACGAGACCGGGCGCGCGTGGGACTCGCACCGGCTGGCGGCGTACCTGGCGGAGCTGCAGCTGCGCGCCAGCGCCGGCGTGGCGTTCCTCATCGGCGGCGCGTACGGGCTGTCGGACGAGATCCTGGCGCGCGCCAGCCACACCCTCGCCCTCGGCGCCATGACGCTGCCGCACGAGCTGGCGCGGCTGGTGCTCGCCGAGCAGCTGTACCGCGCGGGGACGATCAACCGCGGGGAGCCGTACCACAAGGGCAGGGAGTGATGGGGTGATGGGGTGATGGGGTGATGGGGTGGCGGCGGGTGAGCGGGATTCCGGGAGTGCTCGGGCGGGCCGGGCAAACGATTCGTTTGTATTCGCGCTCTCGCACGCGCTGTAGCCCTGCGGTGTCCTGTGACCCTCCGAAGATCGCGATCGTGGCTCTGCGGGCATTCTCGAAGGCTGTTTTTCGCGGGACGTGGGGGCGAAAACCGGCGGCGCCGCGCCGGATGGGTGGTCCCGGCGCTTGCTGGACGGCGCCGTACTCCTTAATCTGTAACACAAGCGGTTATCGTTTCCGCGCGGGTGAACCGTTGGACGCCCGGGGAGCCGCTCTGTACTGCGGCTCCCCGCGTCATCCTGATGGGAGGGCGACCTGACGCTCCAGATCGAGGTGCAGCCGCTGCGTGGATCGCGGCTGGTGGACGACTACCGCGCCGGCCGGCCGGAGGCG
>JAHWJJ010000359.1 GCA_019348475.1 Gemmatimonadota bacterium
CCACTGACGCCTCCGCGTCCCCCGGCGCGGTCCGCCGACAGCGGTCCCCCACCGACGCCTCCGCGTCCGCCCGCGCGGGCCCGACCGCACACCCCTCACACCTTCACGTACCAGCGGCGCCGGTGCATTGCCCAGACGATGGCCGTCCACAGCGCGACGAAGCAGACCGCGAACGCCAGCGACGCATCGTGGGCGGGGAGCCACGAGTCGAACGCGGCGCCAAAGATCACGTCCTTGAGCGTCCGCCCGTCGATCCTGATCAGGTACAGCAGCCGTCCCATCACCCCTGACAGAAAGAACGCGAAGATCGCGTTCAGCCCGAACCAAGCGAACGGCATGGCCCAGCGGCGCCGCCCGCGCACGTCCACCACCCAGTAGCACACGGCCAGCGTGTGCAGCGCCATCCCCGCCGTGAACACCACGTACGAGCTGGTCCACAGGTTCTTGTTGATGGGGAACGCCGCATCCCACACCAGCCCGATCACCAGCGCCGCGTTCCCGGCCAGGAACAGCCCCACCAGCCGCTCCGCAGGCGGGCGCTCCGAGCGCATCCACCGCCCCGCGAACACCCCCAGCAGCACGGTGGCCACGGCGGGGAGCGTGCTCAGCAGCCCCTCGGGATCCCAGGTTTTGGCGGATGCCCACAGGTGGCTGGTGCCCAGGACGGCGCGATCCACGTACGCCGCCAGGCTCCCGTCCTTGCTCAGGTCGCCCGCCCGCCCGCCCGGCACGGGCACCAGCATCATCGCGGCCCAGTACCCCAGCAGCAGCGCCGCCGTGACCGCCGCCTGCGCGCGCGGCCTCGTAAACAGCACCACCGCCGCCGCCAGCGTGAACGCCAGCCCTATGCGCTGCAGGACGCCCGGGATCCGCAGGTGCGAAAGGTCCAGGTTGTAGTAGGGGAACGCCGCCAGCAGCAGCCCCAGAAACACCAGGATCGCGCCGCGCTTCGCCGCCCTGGCGAACAGCCGGGCGGGCGCATCCCCCCGCTCCAGCCGCGGGAGGATGGAGAAGGCCATCGACACGCCCACGATGAACAGGAAGAACGGGAAGATGAGGTCGGTGGGCGTCCAGCCGTGCCACGCCGCGTGCTCCAGGGGATCGTAGACGGCGCTCCACGTTCCCGGGTTGTTCACCAGGAGCATGGCCGCCACCGTCAGGCCGCGGAACACGTCCAGCGACAGCAGCCGCTCCGGCCTGGCGGCCGGCACCGCCGGCTCCATCGCGGGCGCGATCGGCCGTTCCGCGCTGAGAATGTCGGTCATGGGTTGATCGTCTTTCGTATCGACGCAAGCCGTCCCATCCCGGGCCGGCACCCGGACCGTCATCCTGCCGGATCGCGCTGAGGACGGCAAGGCTCGGCGCGGCTGGGGACGTTCCTTTGCGGCGCGGCACACGCGCACGGCGACGTGGCCGCGGAGTGTCGTTTTGGGCGGGCACCAGCACCGGTGAGCAGATTCCTCGGTCGGCGCCACAGATCGGCGGACGGTCATGCGCCAAGCAATCTGTCTCGCACCCCCGGGCGACTCCACTCCTCTGCCGGAAGCAATGATTTGCAGGTTGATGCAGCCCGCGGCCCGTGCCGTGCATCGTCCGGGGCTTCCGGAAACATCTTGCTACCGAGCAGAAGGATGCCACCAAGGCGGCGGGCGGCGGACAGGGGCTGGGTACGGAGGGTGGGGTGGGTGGCGTGCTTCGCGCTCGCGGCCTCGCTCACCTACACCTTCGTGCGCGCGCTCACGGAGGGTCCGCAGGACGTGGACCCGCTGTTCTTTGCCATGCAGACCGTGGCCAGCCTGCTGTTCCTGGTGTACAGCGTCAGGCTGCGCAACGGCATCTTCATCGCGGCCAACACCGTGGCGGTGCTGAACGCCGCCGGTACCCTGGTGCTGGCGCTGCTTTCCCGCGCCGGCTGACTGAGCGCCGCTCACCCGTTTTCCTTGGCGCCGCAAGGGTTTTCGCCTTGACGGTGCACGCGGCGGACTGTATCCTCACCCGTCGCCGCACCACGTGTGACGGACCAGCCGTTTCCGCCAACGATCCTCCGGGCGCGCCTTGCCCGGCGGCATATACGACATCCAAGGAGACTTGCATGAGACGAAGTCTGGCAATCGCCGGCGCCGCCGCCGTTGCGTGCGCCGCCGCGGGCACGCCGCTGCACGCGCAGGGTTCCAGCGTAGACCAGCAGAGCGCGTGCATGGCGGGCCGGGTGGGTGCCGGCGTGGCGATGCCGTGCGACGACGGGTCGGCGGTGTACTTCAGCCCCGCCGGGCTGGCGCACACCCCCAGCGTGGTGAGCGCGGGCGTGGCGCTGGTGCGCGCTGGCGGCAGCTTTCGCTACGACGCGGGGTTGGAGCCGGCCGACGGCACCTCGCAGATCGAGCGCGAGACGGCCAACGTCCCTGTTCCGCAGGCTTTCATCAACTACCGCGCGAGCGACCGGCTGGCCGTGGGCATCGGCGCGCTGGCGCCGTACGGGCTGGGGCTGGAGTGGCCCGTGTGCGCCGCCGAAAACCCGCGCTGCGGCGAGCCCAATTTCGAGGGCCGCTTTACGGGATACGACAACACCCTGCGCGGCTTCTACATCCAGCCCACCGTGGCCTACCAGGTGGTGCCCAACCGGCTTTCCGTGGGCGCCGGCGTGGACTACGTGATGGGCAGCATCGAGGTGCACCGCCGGCAGTTCGGCCCCGCCGCGCTGGGGCTGGGCAACGCCGAGATCGCCGACGTCACGCTGGAGGGGAACGGTACCGGGTTCACCTACCACCTGGGCGCCATCCTGCGGCTGGACCCGCGCACCTCGCTGGGGGTGCGGTACCTGGGCAGCGCCGAGGTCGACATGGACGGCGACGCGGCGTTCGTGCAGGTGTCCACCGGCAACCCCGGCGTGGACGCGCTGATCGGCGCGGGGCTGCCACGGGACCAGGGCGTGGGCACCACCGTCGAGTTTCCCGCGCAGCTGGTGGTGGGCGTGGCGTACGGCGCCACCGACCGCCTGAGCCTGCTGGCGGACTTCCAGCGCACCTACTGGTCCAGCTTCGACGCCCTTCCGGTGGAGTTCGAGATCGAGGACCCCGACACGCTGCGGCTGGGCTACAACAGCACCAACACCTTCCGCTTCGCCGCCGACTTCCAGGCCAGCGACGCGCTGGCCGTGCGCGCCGGCTTTCGCTACAACGAGGCGGCCAGCCCGCGCGCCACGCCCTTTCTTCCCGAGGGCGAGCGCAACTACTACACGCTGGGGCTGGGCTACCGCCTGACGCGGGCGCTCTCGACGGACTTCTCGTTCCAGTACATCAACCAGCCTGACCGCGCCGGCCCGGTGGTCCCCGAGGGGCCGCGCGCCGGCGTCTACGAGGCAACGGGCATGGTGTTCAACTTTACGCTCGCGTACCGCTTTGGCGGCCGCGGCAGGTAGCCGCGGTCCCCGCAACGCCCGGAACGGAATGCACAAGGAGAACCGACGCATGAACAAGAGATCGCTGGGGACCGCCCTGCGAACCGCGGCGCTGGCGGCCACCGTGCTGCTGGGCGCGTGCGTGGGCGACGGCGACCAGGTCATCACCGCGGTGCAGCCCACGCCCAACGGCGGTGAGCTGTTCGTCCGCTACGTGGCGATGGGCAACTCGCTCACCGCCGGCTATCAATCCGGCGGGCTGAATGACAGCCTGCAGGTGCGCGCCTACCCCGTGCTGCTGGCGCAGCGGGCGGGCGCGGACTTCGAGTCGCCGCTGGTGGCGCGCCCCGGCTGCCCGCGCCCGTTCGCGGCCCCGCTGGGCGCCACCGGCCGCATCGGCACGGCGGACAGCTGCTTCCGCATCAACAACCCGCGGGTGATCAACAACGTCGCGGTGCCGGGCGCCCGCGTGCGCGACCTGTTCCAGTTCCCCGCCGGGCCGCTGGCCTCGCTGAACACGCTGCTCATCGGCCCCCGGACGCAGGTGCGCGCCATGATCGAGGCGCGCCCCACCTTCGTGTCGCTGTGGATCGGCAACAACGACGCGCTGGAGGCGTCGGTGAGCGGCGTGCTGGGCCCCCGCGCGGCCGGGGCCGACAGCACCCTTACGCCGCTGGCGGCCTTCCAGAGCCGCCTGAACGTGGTGGTGGACTCCATCAAGTTTGCCAACCCGCGGGGCGCCATGCTGGTGGGCGTGGTGAACGCCATCGAGGCCGCGCCCATCCTGCAGCCGGGCGCGTACTTCTTCCTGGCGCGCGACCCGGCCACCGGGCGGTTCCAGGGCAAGCCGGTGAACCCCAACTGCTCGCCGCTGAACATCCTGGGGCAGCTGAACCCGCTGGCGTTCAACATGGTCTCGTTCCAGATCGTGGGCGACGCCAACTTCCCCGAGATCAACTGCGACCCGGCCGCCTACCCGGCCGGCGACCCGCGGCGGGGCGTGTACCTGCTGGACCAGGGCGAGATCCTGCTGATCAGCCAGCGGATCGCGCAGTACAACGCGGCTATCCGGGCGGCGGCCGAGGCCAACGACTGGCTGTACGTGGATCCCAACCTGATCCTGCGGCCCTTCCTGGCGGAGGAGACGGAGGTCGTGATCGGTGGGCAGACGTACCGCCTGCATCAGCGGCTGCGCAAGTGCCAGGACCTGCGTGACGCCACCACCCCCGCGCAGATCCAGGCGGCGGTGCTCACGTCATGCCCGGTCACGGGCCCCACGGCGGCGCCCAACTTCTTCGGCTCGCTGATGTCGTTCGACGGGGTGCACCCGTCCACGGAAGGGCACCGCGTCCTGGCCGGCCGTTTCGCCAGCCGCATCAACCAGCGCTACGGCACCACGCTCTCCACCTCCATCTCCTGATCCCTGGCGCATCGATGGGATGCATCGCGGGGCGGCTCCACCAGGGGCCGCCCCGCAGTGCTTTGCCCTCCCGGGCCAGATAAGAGAGGCTCTTCGTCGGTTGGGCGCAGGGGAAGCGTCTGCTGTGCACGGACAGTTCTACTGCGGGTCTCACGCCGTTTCGGCCTCGAATGCAC
Organism: Gemmatimonadota bacterium; assembly: GCA_019348475.1. GTDB lineage: Bacteria > Gemmatimonadota > Gemmatimonadetes > Longimicrobiales > Longimicrobiaceae > Longimicrobium. Next base: position 4,994 of record JAHWJJ010000359.1, read on the forward strand.
CAGGAACGACGATACACGGTATGACCAGGTGCCTCGGTCGGCGCCGGGAGCTCTGCACGGGGGAGATCCCGCGGCGCCTCCCGCGAATCACAGTTCCTTCCAGAAGATCCTGACCGACTCGGGATGAGCCGAT
>JAHWJJ010000360.1 GCA_019348475.1 Gemmatimonadota bacterium
ATCACCTGGGGCGAGCTCTTTCGCCAGGCGGGCGAAACGTACCAGGAGCCGCGGCTGGTGCTGTTCTCCAACTACGTGCACTCCGCGTGCGGCAGCGCCAGCACCGCGGTGGGCCCGTTCTACTGCCCCGGCGACCAGAAGGTGTACATCGACCTCGCTTTTTACGAGCAGATGCGCCGCCAGCTGGACGCCCCCGGCGACTTTGCCCAGGCGTACGTGATCGCCCACGAGGTGGGGCACCACATCCAGACCCTCACCGGCGTCGCGCAGCAGGTGAACGCCGCCAGCCGGCGCGTGGGCCGCGAAGAGGCCAACCGCCTGTCGGTGATGCAGGAGCTGCAGGCCGACTGCTACGCCGGCGTGTGGGCGCACCACGCCGAGGCCCGGCAGCCCTGGCTGGAGCCCGGCGACATCGACGAAGCCCTGAACGCCGCCAGCGCCATCGGCGACGACACGCTGCAGCGCAAGCAGCAAGGGCACGTGCAGCCGGAGTCGTTCACACACGGAACCAGCGCCCAGCGCGTCCGCTGGTTCCGCCGCGGCTTCGACACGGGTGACGTGAACCAGTGCAACACGTTCGAGGCGGCTTCGTTCTAGGTGCGGGAGTGCGTTAGTGCGAAAGTGCGGGGACGGATGGGCAGATGGATGGATGAAGCGGGGCGGCCGTAGTGAGGCCGCCCCCCTTCGTTCCGGTGGATTGCTGCCGCGCACGTGGCACGTCCCTTCCCCACGATTCCACCTCCAGGCCGGATACCCGAGGGGGAGAGACGAGTGGGGGAGAAAAAGCTGAGGCGGCCGCAGCCCGGCGACGGGATCGTTTCCGCGCGCCCGGGGGTGCCCTCCGAGCCCGCCGGGCCCGGACTGCACCGGCTGGGGCTGGGCGGGGGGCGAGACGCGCTGCTGTACGTTCCCGCCGGGCTTGCGCCGGAGCGGCCGGCGCCGCTGGTGCTGATGCTGCACGGCGCGGGCGGCGACGGGCGGAACGCGCTGGGGCTGATGCGCGCGATCGCGGATGAAGCCGGGGTGCTGCTGCTGGCGCCCGATTCACGCGGGCGCACCTGGGACGTGATCCTGGGCGCGTACGGGCCCGACGTCGCCTTCCTGGACCGTGCGCTGGCCGCCGTCTTCGACCGGTGCGCGGTGGATGCGGAGCGGGTGGCGATCGGCGGGTTTTCGGACGGCGCCTCGTACGCCCTGTCGCTGGGCGTGGCGAACGGCGAACTGTTCACGCACGTGCTGGCCTTCTCGCCCGGCTTCATGGCCCCACCGGCGCAGCGCGGCGCGCCGCGCATCTACGTCTCGCACGGAACGGAAGACGCCGTCCTCCCCATCGACCGGTGCAGCCGCCACGTGGTGCCGCGCCTCGAGGCCGCCGGCTACCACGTCGTCTACCGCGAATTCAACGGCCCCCACACCGTCCCGCCGGACGTCGCGCGCCAGGCCGTGGATTGGCTCCTGGACTGACGCCGGACGCCAGCCGACTCCGCTGGCTCCGGTGAGCCCGGATCGGTCCAGGCTCAGCGGCCGCTCATGGCGCGGCATCGCGGAAGATGCCTCCGCACTTTCGCACTTTCGCACTTTCGCACTTTCGCACCTTCGCACTCCCGCACTACCTCGGCGCCACCCCCACCGCCGCCCACAGCTCGTCCGGCCGATAGAACACGCCGTCCTTCATCACCAGCTCCACGTTGCGGATCTCCGTGATGGATTCCGCGGGGTTCCCGTCCACCAGCACCAGGTCCGCCAGCTTGCCGGGCGCGATGGAGCCAAGGTCCGCTTCGCGCCCCGCCACCCGCGCCGAGCCGATGGTCGCGATCTGCAGCACCTCGTTGGCCGGGATCCCGGCCTGCTCGTAAAGCTCCAGCTCGTGGTGCAGCGCGAAGCCCGGCATGGCGTCCGTCCCGGGCACCAGCGGCACGCCGGCGCGGTGCAGCATGGCCGTCAGCGCCAGGAAGGCGCGGAACGAGTCGCGGTAGCGCTGGTCCATCCCCTCGGGCACCGGCAGGCCCCCGCCCCGCACGCCGCGCTGCACCGTCGGCGGCAGCCGGTGGGCGACGGCGGCCAGCACCGGGGTCAGCTCTCCCTGGCGCGCGGTGAACAGCCCCTCGAACACGTTCAGCGTGGGGTCCACCACCGTGCCCCGCTCCCGCAGCAGCGCCACGAAGGCGCGCACCGAGTCGCTGTCCAGGTCCAGGTGCAGCGCCTCCTGCGCCGGCCCGCTGAACCGCTGCGGCGTGCGCGTGTCCAGGGTGTCGCTGAGAAAGTTGAGCACCAGCATGTTGGCGTGCTGCACCTCGTCGAATCCCGCGCGCACCGCCTCCGCCGCCGTCATCCCTTCGGGAACGTGGCCGCTGACGCGCATCCCCCGGCGGTGCGCCTCGTCCACGATCACCGGCACCAGCTCCGGCTTGAGCGAGCTGTACAGCTTGACGTGCGTGTAGCCGTGGTCCGCGTACCACGCCACGTGCGCCCGCGCCTGTTCCGGGGTGTCCGCGCGCAGCCCCGTGGGGCCGGTAAAGGGCCCGGAGCCGTCGATGAAGCCCGCCATCACCACCACCCGCGGCCCCACCTTGGTTCCCGCGTTCCACTCCGCCGCCACCCGCGGCGACACCACGGTGTCGTTGGCCAGGTCGCGCACGCTGGTGACGCCCGCGGCCAGGTGCATGGGCCCGTCCACCAGCCCCAGGTGCACGTGCATGTCGAACAGGCCGGGGAGCAGCGCCTTTCCCGCGGCGTCGATCACCTGCGCGCCCGCCGGCACCCGCACGGTGCCGTCCGGCCCCACCGCCTGGATGCGGTTGCCGCTGACCACCACCGTGGTCCCCGGCCGGCTCTCCCCCGTCTGGGCATCGAACAGGTTGGCGTTGCGAAACACCACGGGCCCGACGGGCCGGTGCGCCAGCGTGCTCCCCATCCGCGCGCCCCATGCCGTCTCCGCCTCCTGGTCCGCGCGGAACAGCTCGGGAAGCACCCCCTCCCACCCCTCGCGCACCAGGGCCAGCCAGTCGCCGCCCCTGGCGAAGAACCGGCCCTCCTCGTCCAGCCACAGGTGCTGGGGCTGAAAGCCGAAGCCGTGGACGGCGTACTGGCGAACGGTCTCCGTGCGCCCGCCGGCGCTCACCCGCAGCTCCCTCCCCGGCTCGATGCGCACCCGCCCCTCCGGCAGCAGCGGCAGCGAGCGGCCGGGCGCGGCCAGCAGGGCGCGCGCCAGCAGCCCCGGTTCCGGCGACGCGTCCATGGTGGCGTACCAGAACGGGCCGGCGACCTCCTTCTCGCCCCGGTCGGCGCTGTTCTCCCAGCGGGCGCGGCCGTCGCGCAGCTCGAACCGCTCCCGTACGGGAACCTTGTAGTAGTTCACCCCCTCCGCCTCGATCCACACCGGATGCCCGCGCTCGTCCAGACGCACGCGGGTGTGGATGTCGGGGCCGCGGCCGCGGTCGTTGAACTGCAGCTGGGTGTGCAGCGTGCCGTCCGGATCGCGCCACACGTGCTGGTGCCCGGTCAGGCGCCCCGCCGACACGGCGACGTAGCGCACCGTGTCGCCGGGGGCCGGGGCGTGGCGGCCCGCGTGCTGGGCCGCGGCGGGCGCGGCGAGCAGCGCCGCGGCCAGGGTGAACGGGAGGATTCGCATCGTACCGCTCGCGAAGTGGGGGAAATGGTGGCGGCCGCGGCGCGGCGGCTCGGCCCGGGGGAAAGCGTCCGTCCCTACGATGCAGCGCCCGGGCGCCGCTGTCCAGCGGGCGTCAGAATTGCGGCGGACCTCGCGTTACACGGACGCGGGGCGGGAGCGGCGCCCCCGCCCCGCGGCGGGCCGTTCTCCCCGGCCGTTCACGCCGCCACCACGGAGGATTGCGATGAAAACCGGCACCTTCCTGATGGGCCTGGCGCTGGTGCTGCTTCCCGGCTGCACGCCCGCGGCCGAGTGGCGCGAGCCGCGCACCGCCGCGCCGGCCAGCAGCGTCATCACCCGCGAAGAAATCCAGTCCGTGCGCGCCGGCAACCTGTACGAGGTGGTGCAGCGGCTGCGCCCCGGCTGGCTCAGCACCCGCGGCATCCAGAACTTCAGCGGCCGCGCGGGGATGATCGTGGTGTACCAGGACCACCAGCGGATGGGCGAGGTGGGGGCGCTGCGCGAGATCGCGCCCGCCAACGTGGTGGGGCTGCGGTACCTGGACGCGACCTCCGCCGCCATGCTGCCGGGGATCCGGCCCCGCGAGATCGTGGGCGGCGCCATCGTGGTGGTGACCCCCGCCAGCGGGCCCGCCGGCTGACGCCGGAAGCGAACGCTCTTTCGCGCCGCGCCGCCCAGCGTGTACAATGGGTGCGCCGGACGCGCATCCGGCCGGGCGGCCCGCCCTGGAGGGACCTTCCGGGCGGGCGCGGCGGTACAGGTGACCCCGACGCGCCGCCGTCCGCGCGGGGCGCCGCACGCGAACCACACCCTTTCCCCGACCACACCATGTCCTACGCCAAGCTGTTCCGCACGCTGGCCGTGACGGCCGGCACCCTGTCGGTGCTTTCGGCGTGCGCCGCGTCGGGCGGCGCCAGCGCCGGCGCCGACGGCTCCGCTTCGGCCGCGCCGCGCGTGAGCCGCGACCTGATCACGCAGGAAGAGCTGCGGGGGACCGGCGCGGCCAACCTGTTCGACGCCGTGCAGCGCCTGCGCCCGCACTGGCTGCGCGGCGCCAACCTTTCCAACCGCACGGCCGGCGGCACCGAGATCGTGGTGTACCAGGGCAACACGCCGCTGGGCGGACTGGATGCGCTGCGGACGCTGCAGGTGAGCTACCCGGCCTCGATGCGCTGGCTGGACGGCACGCAGGCCACCAACACGCTGCCGGGGCTGGGCTCGCGCCGCGTGGCGGGCGCCATCGTGATCACCCTGCCGGGCGCCACCGTCCCCTGATCTGCCCGGGGGGCTTCACAAGCGGGGCGCGCGCTGGTATATTGTGCGCCCCGCTCCCTGCGCCGCGCGCAAAAGGGCGTGGCGGCGGGGGCTTGCGCGATGGGCCGGGCTCTGCTAAATTGGGGGCCTGCAATCGGTTACGCACCGATAGCTCAATTGGCAGAGCAGGGGACTCTTAATCCCAAGGTTGTAGGTTCGATTCC
>JAHWJJ010000361.1 GCA_019348475.1 Gemmatimonadota bacterium
GCCACCCTGGCCGAGCAGATCTCGCTGTTCTGACCTCACGCCACCATGACTCCGGAAACGATGAGGACGCGGAGAGCTCGTCCGTTCTCCGCGTCCTCCATCCCTTCCTCCGCGTCCTCCGCGTGATTGCTTTTCGGGGGCCTGCACAGAAAGACCGGAGGATTTGGTATCAGTCATGATCAGTCATCCTGAGTGATCCGGCGCTGCGCGCACCGTGCGGAGGATCAAACCGCAGTTCAACCTCCCCCAGGGGTTTTTGGGGGAGGTGCGAGCCTGAGCGAGCGGAGGGGGCGCGCGGCGCGGATCGGGCCCATACCTGCTGAAAGCCTGCCGCACATCGGGGCTTTTCCGACGGCGACCGACGCCTACGGCACAGCGGTGGTGGCGGGGGCGGCGGCGGCGCCGGGGTGGAAGGCGTTGTGGTAGCGGGTGTAGATCAGCATCACGCGCTGGCTGCTCTCGGGCGCGGCGCGGGCCAGCAGCGTCACCATCTCGTCGCGCTGCGCCAGGATGGCGTCCACCTCGCGGCGCTGCGTCCCCTCCAGCGACGGCGCAGCGGTCTCCAGAGTGGCGTACACCTCCGTCATCAGCTGCCGCGCCCGCTCGTAGTTGCTGCGCAGCGACTCGGTGAGTGCGGCACCGATCTGTCCCTCCACGCGCGCCATCCGCAGCTGGTGCTGCGCCGTGTCCAGCCGGTCGCGCAGCGCGCTGGCGCGCGACCACTGCGGCAGAAAGCCCACGAGAAAGGCCACGAGGGCAATCCCCACGGCGATGGCGATCATGCGCTTGCGGTCCATGGCGGTGCGGCGGGCGGGGGACGGATGACGGGCTGGACGGGATGATGCGCGCGGCCGCGCCCGTCCGCAAGGCTGCGCGCCCGGCGGGGCGTTCGCAGGCGGCGCTGCAGATCTGACCGGACGGCACCTTCGATCCCGTCGTGGACCAGGTGTTCCCCCTGGACCGCGCTGGCTCCGTCGGTCCCGTGCCAGGCTCGATCGCCGATCCTCCGCCGGGGCGGCACAGACCGCTGGCACCCCCGGCGTGCTGGCGGCTAGATTGCGATGGCAAACGAGTTGCGAGTCCGGCGCGGCGCCCCCGTGCCGCATCCCGATCCCCCGACGCGCGCGAAGCCATCTCCATCCCTCCGTCCCGGTCCCCCGCGGACTCCCTGGTCCGCGACGAGCACGGCCGCAGGCTCAGCACCGCCGGCACCATGCGCGTGATGCTGCGCATGGCCGAGCGGGCCATGGAGCGCGCCAGCGACTCGCAGCAGGTGCGCGGCAACTCGGCGCACCTGCTGGCGGGGAGCCGCGAGGCGTTTCAGGCGTGGCTGGACGCCATCGGGCGGGCGCGGCGCTACGTGCACCTGGAGAACTACATCATCCGCGACGACCGCATCGGCCGCCGGTTTCGCGAGGTGATGTGCGAGCGGGCGCGCGACGGAATCAAGGTTCGGCTGCTCTATGACTGGATCGGCTGCTGGGCCACGCCGCGCCGCTTCTGGAAGCCGTTTCGCGACGCGGGGGTGGAGGTGCGCGCCTTCGCGCCCCCGTCCGTTACCGACCCGCTCAACTTCCTTCGCCGCGACCACCGCAAGGTGGTAGCGGTGGACGGGGAGTGGGCGTCGGTGTCGGGGATGTGCATCGGCGACGAGTGGGCGGGCGACCCGGAGCAGGGGATCCCCGCCTGGCGCGATACCGGGGTGGAGTTCCGCGGCCCCGTGGCGGCCGTGATCGACCGGGCCTTCGCCAAGACCTGGGGCGCGGCGGGGGGCTGGCTGCCGCTGGACGAGCTTCCCGACCCCGCGGCGGTGCGCCCCCTGGGGAACGTGGCCGTGCGGGTGGTGGAGGGTGAGCCGGGGCGGTCCCGCATCTACCGCATCTCGCAGTTCGTCTCGGTGGGGGTGGAGCGCCGGCTGTGGATCACGGACCCCTACTTCGTCCTGCCCCCCGCCATGGCCGAGGCGCTGGCCAGCGCCGCCCGCGACGGGGTGGACGTGCGGGTGCTGGTGCCCGCCTACAACAACTGGCCCATCGTGGGGGGGATGTCGCGCGCCGGCTACCGGCCCCTGCTGGACGCGGGGGTGCGGCTGTTCGAGTGGGAGGGCCCCATGATCCACGCCAAGACGGCCGTGGCCGACGGCTTCTGGTCGCGCGTGGGGAGCAGCAACCTGAACCTGGCGTCGCTGCTGGGGAACTGGGAGCTGGACGTGGCGGTGACCGACCTGAACTTCGCGCACGAGATGGAGCAGCTGTTCGAGCGCGACCTGGAGTCGTCGGTCGAGGTGACGATGGTGAACTCGTCGCGCGTGCCGGGAAGCGGCATTCGCGAACGGCGGGCGGTGGAGCGGATGGGCACGCCCGACGACGAAGACACCATCTCGGCCACGCGCACCGCCGCCCGCGAGGCGCGCCGGCGCTCGTTCCGCGGCTCGCAGGTAAGCCGCTTTCTGGGCCGCCTGGCGCGCGCCGCCACGGTGCTGGCCCGCGCCCTGGTGGGCCAGCGTACGGTGGGGCGCGAGGACACCGGGTGGGTGACGGTGTGGGCGGTAATCCTGCTGGCGCTGGGGGTGGTGGGCTTTCTCTTTCCCCGGGTGACCGCGTGGCCCATGGCGCTGCTGAGCCTGCTGCTGGGCCTCGCCGCCATCGTGCGCATCAGCACCAACCGCCGTCCCCCCGGCGAACCGTAGCGCCGTCGGAGTCCCAACCGCGCCTGCGCCGCGTTTGCGCGGAAAGGCGAGACTGTCATTCCTTCCGAAAGAGGCGCGCGCGATCTTCACGCGTGCGGGCACTTCAGCGCCGGCTGAGGAATCTACAGTAGATTCGTCGCTCGACGCGCCGGAATGCCTGCACCGGGACCGTGCCCGCGGCGCGTCCCCCGGAATGGCCGTTCGTTCCGGCGGTCGGCTGTCGCCGTGCGCACGCGGACGGGCTGCCGGCGCACGGGCCCATGAAAGCCGCTGCGTGCGTTTGCGTGCGGTCGGTGTATATTCCGCCTGATCCCTCGATCGATCCGCCGTACCGCAAGCGAAAGAGTGCCTTGAGTTCGTCCGCATCCACCATCGACCCGGCCGTCGCGCGCGACCTGCTGGCCCGCGCCCGCCAGGCGCGCGCGAACGCCTACGCCCCCTACAGCCGCTTTCCCGTGGGCGCCGCGCTGCTGGCGGCCGACGGGCGCGTGTTCACCGGCTGCAACGTCGAAAACGCGTCGTACGGCCTGGGCAACTGCGCCGAGCGCGTCGCCATCGGCAAGGCCGTCAGCGAGGGGGCGCGCGAGTTCGCCGCCATCGCCGTCACGGGGCCTGAGGACGGCACCGCCTGTGCCCCGTGTGGCGCCTGCCGGCAGGTGCTGTCGGAGTTCGGGCCCGACCTGCCCGTCGTCACGCCCTCCGGGAACGCGGAGGGCTACCAGCTCACGTCCATGGGCCAGCTGCTCCCGGGCGCCTTTGGGCCTGCCGCGCTGGCCGCCTCGCAGAGGGATCGATGACTTCGGCCGTGCCCCTGATCGAGCGGAAGAAACGGGGCGAGGCGCTGAGCGCGGGCGAGCTGCGCGCGCTGCTGAACGGCTTCGTGGCGAAGGAGGTGCCGGACTATCAGATGGCGGCCTGGCTGATGGCCGTTTCGCTGCGCGGGATGACGGACGACGAGACGCTGGCGCTCACGCAGGCCATGGTGGAGAGCGGCGCCACCCTGGACTGGCCCGGGCTGGACCGCCCCACGGTGGACAAGCACAGCACCGGCGGGGTGGGCGACAAGACCTCCATCGTCCTGGTGCCGCTGATGGCCGCCGCGGGCGCCGCGTTCGTCAAGATGTCGGGGCGCGGCCTGGGGCACACCGGCGGCACGCTCGACAAGCTGGAGTCCATCCCCGGCTTCGTCTGCGAGCTGCCGCTGGAAGAGATGCGCGCCCAGGTGCGGCGCATCGGCTGCGCGCTGGTGGGGCAGAGCCCGGAGCTGGTGCCCGCGGACAAGATGACGTACGCCCTGCGCGACGTGACGGGGACGGTGGACAGCGTTCCGCTCATCGCCGCCAGCATCATGTCCAAGAAGCTGGCGGCAGGCGCGCGCAGCATCGTGCTGGACGTAAAGTGGGGCTCCGGCGCCTTCATGCAGACACTGGAACAGGCGCGCGAGCTGGCGTCGGTGCTGGTGCGCATTGGCGCGGGGGCCGGCCGGGGAACGCGCGCCGTGCTCAGCGGAATGCGCCAGCCGCTGGGCGGCGCCGTGGGCAACGCGCTGGAGGTGCGCGAGGCCATCGACACGCTCACCGGCGCCGGACCGGCGGACCTGTGGGCGCTCACGCTGGAGCTGGGCTCGCACCTGCTGGAGATGTCGGGGCTGGCGCCGGACGCCGCGGAGGGCCGCGCCACGCTCGTCCGCCTGCGCGACGAGGGGGCGGGCGCGCGGATGCTGGAGCGGCTGATCGAGGCACAGCACGGCGACCCGCGGGTGGTGGTCCGCTCGCCGGATCTGCTCCCCGCCGCGCCGGTCGTCCGTCCCTTTTCGGTGGATGCGGACGGGGCGCGGTGGGTGGCGGCGGCGGACGCGCGGGGCATCGGCGAGGCCGCGCTGGCGCTGGGCGCCGGGCGCAGGACCAAGACCGACGCCGTGGACCCCGCCGTGGGGGTCGTGCTGCGCGCCCGCATCGGCGACCGCGTGGAGCCCGGGCAGCCCCTGGCCGACGTGCACGCCCGCGGCGACGACGCCGCCGAGCAGGCGTTCGCCGCGCTCCGAACCGCCTTCCGCCTCTCCCCCGACCCCCTCCCCCCCGCCGGCGACCCGTACGAGACGGTGGGATAACCTCTCTCTCCGCGAGGACCGGGCAGGGTCCCTCAGCGGCTCCGCGCAAGCCGCGTAGCGGGCGCCGTAGTACTTTTCGGAGTGCAGCCTGCCCGGAGACCGCACCTCGACCGAAAGTCCAACCTCCCCCGGCAGTTCCGGGGGAGGTGGGCCGGTGGTGGCTGCGAGACCGAAGTTCTGCCTGTAGGCGAGGAACGAGCGCGGAGGCGCCCGGGGAGCGGACCACGCGGGGGGGTGCAGCGACCTTTGCCTGGTGCGATCGAATTCTCCCTTCCCCCACGCAGTTTGTGGGGGAAGGGCCGGGGATG
>JAHWJJ010000362.1 GCA_019348475.1 Gemmatimonadota bacterium
CATCAAGACGTCCACCGGCAAGGAGACGGAGAACGCCACCCTCCCCGTTGGGCTGACGATGGTGCGCGCCATCCGCGAATACCGCGAGCGCACGGGGCACGTGGTCGGCTTCAAGCCCGCGGGGGGGATCAAGACCGCCAAACAGTCGCTGGACTGGCTGCTGATGATGAAGGAGGAGCTGGGGACGGAGTACCTGCGCCCCCACCTGTTCCGCTTTGGCGCCAGCTCCCTGCTGGGCGACATCGAGCGCCAGCTGGAGCACCACGCCACCGGCCGCTACAGCGCCGCCCATCGCCACCCGATGGCGTAGCCGGCCCTGGCCCGCAGGAGCGCGAGCGGCGCGGAGGATGCGAATCCTTCCGCGCCGTGTCGTTTTCCGTACGGACTGGACAGATCCTCCTTTCGCACTAGATTCAGGGCTGGAGGTGATCTCATGAGCGCAATCGAGTTCAATGAGCGGGACTACGCGGCCATCCGGAATGCCGCGGCCGCGGACGGGATGCCGCTGGCCGCATGGATCGTCGCGAATCTGCCGCTGAATCCCGACCACCCGGACGCCACAGAAGCCAAACTCGGCCCCGAAGCGAAGCCGCCCAGGACCATGGCCGATCTGTTTGCCGGCCGTATCGGACGATTCAACAGCGGAAACGGCGAGCCTCGCTCAGACACCGGCCGTGAGTCGTTCGCCGAATACCTGGAAGAGAAGCAGCGGGCGGGGCGTCTGTGACGCTGTGCGACACAGGCCCGCTGGTCGCGCTCGTCGATGAAGCCGACGCCCACCACGCGCGGTGCGCGTCGGCGCTGGGCCGCCTGCCGCCCGTTCCGCTGCTAACCACGTGGCCATGCTTTACCGAGGCGATGTACCTGCTCGGGCGCCGAGGCGGGCTTCGCCCCCAGGGTGAGTTGTGGAGCTTCGTGGCGACCGGTCTGGTCACGCTGGATGCTCCAGCCGCGGGTGAGTGGGAACGGATGCGCGATCTGATGGCGATGTATGAGGACCTTCCCATGCATCTCGCCGACGCATCCCCGGTAAGCGCCGCGGAGCGGTTGGGAATTGAACGAGTCTTCACCCTCGACCGGCACTTCCACGCGTACCGCATTCAGGGCAGGGACGCCTTCCAGGTCATCCCCTGACACTGATTGGGTCCTCGGATCAACGCAGCGAGCCCCGCGTGTGTGCGGGGCTCGCTGGCGTTTAAGGCTAGAGAGAGGCGCCCGCGGGATCTCTCCAGTGCCGGCTTTTCGGCGCCGACCGAGCAATCCGCGACGGAGAAGCCCCGGTATGATGAACGGCCGGGGCTTTCCCGGACCGATACCCACCCACCGTCCCGTGACTTTACTTCATCAGGTTCTTGGCGATGGTCTGCAGCTGCATGTTGCTGGTGCCTTCGTAGATCGTGCCGATCTTGCTGTCGCGGTAGAACTTCTCCACCGGGTACTCGCGGGTAAAGCCGTAGCCGCCGTACAGGTCGATGCAGGTGCTGGTGATGCGCTGCGCCACCTGGCTGCTGAACAGCTTGGCCATCGCCGCCTCCTGCAGGAACGGCTGCCCGGCGTCTTTCAGCCGTGCGGCGTTGTACACCATCAGCCGCGCCGCCTCCAGCTCGGTGGCCATCTGCGCGATCTGGAACTGCACGCCCTGAAAGTCGCCGATGCGCCTGCCGAACTGCTCGCGCTCCTGCACGTACTTCACCGTGGCCTCCAGCGCCCCCTGCCCGATGCCGATCATCTGTGCGCCGATGCCGATGCGGCCTTCGTTCAGCGTCTCGATGGCCGTCTTGTACCCCTTACCCACCTCGCCCAGCACGTTCTCGGCGGGGACGAACACGTCCTCCAGCACCAGTTCCGTGGTGGACGACGCGCGGATCCCCAGCTTGTCTTCCTTCTTGCCCACGGAAAACCCGCCGAACTCCTTTTCCACGATGAACGCGGTGATCCCCTTGTAGCCGGCCGAAGGGTCGGCGTTGGCAAAGACGATGAACACCTCCGCCTCGCCGCCGTTGGTGATCCACAGCTTGCGCCCGGTGAGCCGGAACCCGCCGTCCGCGGCCACCGCGCGCGTGGCGAGCGCGAAGGCATCGGAGCCGCTGCCGGCTTCGGAAAGCGCGTACGCGCCCACCCGCTCGCTGGTGAGCTGCGGCAGGTACTTGGCCTTGAGATCGTCCGAGCCCCAGCGCAGGAACGCGTTGTTCACCAGCGTGTTCTGCACGTCCACCAGAACGCCCACGCTGGCGTCCACCCGGCTCAGCTCCTCTACCACCAGCGCGGCGGTAAAGAAGCTGGCGCCGGTGCCGCCGAACTCCTCGGGCACCTCGATGCCCATCAGCCCCAGCTCGAAGAACTGCGGGATGAGCGCCGGGTCCATCAGCTGCTTCTCGTCCATGGCGTGCACGCGCGGGCGCACGTCCTCTTCCGCGAACTGGCGCACGGCATCGCGGAACATCACCTCGTCTTCGCTGAGCGCCGTGAGCGGGGCCCCGGCAGCCGGCAGTTCAACAGTCGCCATCGGTCTCAAAATCTCACAGGGAAGTGCGCGCCCGCCGCCCGGCGGTGCAACCGCGCAATATGGCACACGTTGCGGGCGCGGCGAAAGGCCGCCGCAAAGACGCCGGTAGGGAGATCGGCGTCCGTGGCCGGAAGGTTGTGCCCGGGCTCAGGCTGCGGGTGGATCGGCGACCATCGTCCGCCCGGCGCTGGAACCCGGCGTCGCTGGACATCACTCCATCACCCGTTCACCCGTTCACCCCTTCACCTCTTCACCCATCCGGGGTACGGGCGTTGCGTAGGCGGAATCAGCGAATTTTTCTCCGGCCGGGTCCGCGGGGCGGCAGTGCGTCCCGCAGCGCATTACACAAGATCTACAGAATGGCAGCAGCGGCGGTCGCGCGTGCACGATACCAGGGGCTGGCGGCGGCGCGCAGGTGGACGCACGACCCGGTGCGCCCGCGGGAAAAGTTCTCGCTGAGCGTGGGCGACCGGCTGGGCGAGCTCACCGTCATCGGGCACCTGGCCTGCGGGCGAATGTCGGAGCTGTACCAGGTGTGGAGCAACCGGCACTGGTGCGCGCTCACGGGCAAGGTGCTGCTTCCCGGCCACGCCAAGGACGGCGTGCCCCCCGTGGCGTTCCGCCGCGAGGCCGAGGTGCTGGAGAAGCTGCGGCACCCCAACATCGTCCGCCTGTTCGGCGCAAAGGAGGAAGAGGGCCGGCCGTACATCCTGATGGAATACCTGGCCGGCCCTTCGCTGTTCGACGTGCTGGAGGGGCTCCCCAAACGCCGGCTGCACACCCCCGACGCCATCCGCGCCATCATGCACGTGGGCGCGGCCATCCACTACCTGCACCGCTGCGGGTACCTGTACCGCGACCTCAAGCCCGGCAACATCCACCTGCGCGAGGGGGTGCCGGTGCTGCTGGATTTTGACGTGGTGCGCGAGATCGAGCCGATCCGCCGCCCGGCCGACCGGCTGGGAACGGCGCCGTACATGGCGCCCGAACAGGTGCTCAAGGAGCCGCTGACCCCCGCGACCGACGTGTACGGGCTGGGCGCGCTGCTGTACGAGCTGCTTACGGGCAAGTGGCCCAACGAGGAGCCGGTGGCGGAGGACGAGGAGGAGTGGAACGACTGGGAGGACGACGAGGACGACGAGCCGCGGGCGCGCGTGGTGGAGCGCACGGGCGTTGGGGACCGCGAGCCGACCACGCGGGAGCTGGAGCAGCGGTATCCGCAGATCAAGCACCCGCCGTTCCCGCCCCGTGCGCACCTTCCCGGCATGCCGCGCGACCTGGAGACGGTGATCCTGCGCGCGCTGCAGCCCGACCCCGGCGAGCGGTACCAGACGGTGTCGGGGATGCTGGCCGCGCTGGCGCCCATGCTCAAGGGCCGCCACCGCATGTGGCCGGAGAACGCGCCCGTGGAGCGCCGCGCCGACACCGAGTCGCGGTAGCGGCGGCGGACCGGCGGACCCTCCCCCGGGCATGGCGGGTCCGCGCCGCGCCCCCTCCGCTCGCTTATACCAGATTTTCAGATTGATTGTGCTTCCAGCTTGTGAGATGGGCCTCACGCGGAGGGCGCGGAGGTCGCGGAGGAAAGAAGAGACGTTCTCCGTGTCCTCCGCGCCCTCCGCGCGAGACTGGCAGTAGAATTCCAGGTGCACAGCGACCGTAGGATTCCGTATTATGCTCGCACTTCCCCCGAATAAACGCTGGGGGGAGGTTGGACTGCGCTTTGATCCTGCCGCATGGTGCGCGAAGCGCCGGATGATTCACGAAATCCGGTTCTTCGTCGGTGGGCTTGCGGGGATCCCATCACTCCCTCACTCCACCAGCCTTTGCGAACGACACGCGCGCGCGGCATCTTTCCCCATCCGCAGGAACCCACTTCCACGCGAGCCCGTTCCGTTGATCCTCCGCACCGAGCGCCTGGTCCTTCGCGAGTTCACCGCCGACGACTGGCCGGCGGTGTTCGCGTACGAGAACGACCCGCGCTACCTGCGCTTCTACGAGCGCGAGCAGGTGACGGAGCGCCAGTGCCAGGCGCTGGTCTACCAGTTCATCCTGTGGCAGGGCGAGCAGCCGCGCAGCCGGGCCCAGCTCGCCATCACGCTGGCGCGGACCGGGGAGGTGATCGGCAACGTGGGCGTGCGGCGCGAGACGGCGCGGGAAGCGCTGGCGGACCTGGGGTTCGAGCTGGCGCCGGAGCAGTGGGGGCGCGGCTACGCCACCGAGGCCGCGCGCGCCATGGTCGACTGGGGGTTCGGCGACTGGGGGCTGGAGCGCATCCACGCGCACTGCGTCAGCGAGAACACCGCCTCGGCGCGGGTGCTGGAGCGTGTGGGGATGCGGCTGGAGGCGCGCCTGCGCGACCACCAGCACTTCAAGGGCCGCTTCTGGGACCTGTCGCTCTACGGCATCCTGCGCGCCGAGTGGCAGGGTCTTCGGCCCCGTTCCGGATGAGCCGATGCCCGAATCCTCATACACCCGCTCCGCCGAATTCTACGACCTGGTCTACGGCCACAAGGCGTACGGCGACGAGGCGGAGCGGGTCCACGACCGCATCCAGGCGCACCTGCGCTCCGGCGGCAGCGCGCTGCTGGACGTGGGA
>JAHWJJ010000363.1 GCA_019348475.1 Gemmatimonadota bacterium
GGGTGAACGGGTGAACGGGTGAACGGGTGAACGGGTGAACGGGTGAACGGGTGATTCGGGTGATTCGGGTGATTCGGGTGATTCGGGTGATTCGGGTGATTCGGGTGATTCGGAAGGTGCGGGCGGAGCGTCATCGCCGCACGAACGACCCCGACCTTTCCGCGCGGTGGCCGCGCCAGGCGGTCAGCGCCCGCAGCCGCTCCACCAGGTCCAGCACCACGCCCGGCGCCGCGGGGGGCCTGGGCACCGGATGATCGTCGTCCAGCTCCAGGTGCCCGCGCGGATACGAGCGCGCCGCCCAGGCCAGTACAGCGCGTTCCGCGGACGAGAGCGGAAGGCGCGGGTTCCGCTCCAGAAAGGCGCGCACGGCGTCCCCCCGCCGCGGGCGCGTCTCCCCCGCCAGAAGCAGCACGGCGGTGCAGAGCCGCACCAGGTCGTCGCGGCTGCGGCGCATCCACGCGCCGTCCTCGCGGGCAAGGCTGCGCGCCACCAGTTCGCTCCCCTCGTCCACCCGCTCCAGCAGGCGCGCGGCGCCAACCGCCGCGTCGCGCGGGGTGAAGGGGGCGCGCGGCGGCTCGGCGTCGGGCCACAGCGGCACGGCGTCCTCAAGCGCGTCCACCAGCATCGGGGTGCGGCGGCCGTGCGCCAGGTCCTCGCGCGACACGGACCACACGCCGACCGGCACGCCCGTGCGCCGCGCCACCGCGTCCGCGATGCGCTCCGCGTGCGAGGCCTGCGGCTCCCGGTCCGGCGGCAGCCGCCGGAACACCAGCAGCACGTCGACGTCGCTGTCCGGACGCGCCTGCCGCCGCGCCCGCGAGCCGAACAGCACCGCGCACTCCAGCCGGGCATCGACCCGCCGCCACACCCGGCGCACCACCTCCATGGCCGCCGCGCGCTCCCGGCGGTCCAGGCATTCGTCCACCGCCCCGCCATCGCGCCGCCCCTCCGCGCCCGGTGCATCCCCCATCCGCCCCATCCCCCGTTGTCGCTGGTCCGGGGAGCGCCGGGGCAAGTCACGTTCCGACCCGGGCCCGGGCGTGCCGTTCGGCAGATGAACCGCGCCGAATCGGAGGGTGCGAGGCGACCGTGCGGAAGCCGACCACCAGATCGGGCGAGCAGATTCCTCACTCGGCGCCAGGGGATCGGGCGGCGACCAGCTCGGCGCGGCGCCTCCTGGCGTGGAATCGGGCGGCGACCGAACGCGAAAAGGGCGAGGCTCCCGCGGCCTCGCCCTCCCTCAATGTCAGCGCACCTGGCCGGAGTCAGTTCGATGCCAGGTCCCCGCGGCGCCGAAGTCCCCTGAAGGCGTCCGCCAGCTTCACGGTGTAGGCGCCCTCCGCCCGGGCGGCGCGGCCCAGGACGGCCCGGATCTGCTGGCGGTCGATGGAGCCGGCGTCGTACCCGGCGGCGAGCAGCGCCTGGATCACGGATTCGGTGTGGATGCGGCTGCGTGCGTAGACGTCGGGATGGATGGTCAGCGCGTCGCCCTCGATCTCCACCGGGTCGTAGCGCAGGGCCAGCGGCACGGGCGCCCGAAAGGTGGACCAGCGCGTGGTGCCGGACAGGCGCAGAATCCCGTCGATCTCCCCCGGCGCGACGGTGGGCTGCGCGTGGTGGTGGAGCAGCCGGGCCAGCTCGATCACGTCGCGGTTGCGCATCCGCACGCACCCGCGCGACGCCGCCTGGCCGATGTTCGCCGTGTCGGGCGTCCCGTGGATGTAGTACAGCGGCGCAAAGAACAGCTTTACCCGCCCCATGGGGTTGTTGGGCCCCGGCGGCGTGAACTGGGCCTCGCGCGTCCACTCCCGCCCGGGCGGCGGGCGCCATGAGGGGTTCCACTCCGCCCGCCCGATGGTGAACTCGCCGTCCGGCGTGTCGTGGCCCGGCATGCCCACGCTGACGCGATAGGTGCGCAGAACGCTGTCGCCCTCCAGCACGCGCAGGCGGTTGGCGGGGATGTTGATGTCGATCCGCAGCTGCGCCGCCGCGGTGGACGCGGAGGCCAGCGTCAGCACCAGGGCGGCGGCAAGGGACTTCGGCTTCATCGGCAGGGAACGTTCAGGAAAGGTGCATCGGTGGATGCAGGGCGGCGGGGGCGTACCCCCGGCGGCCGGTGCGGGGTCCGCAATCCGCATCAAGATAAACGCGCGGCGCCGCGACGCACAGCGTACCGGGGCGCGCGGACTCCGGGCGCGGGCGAGAGATCCGGTCGGCGGCCGCGTTGTCCGCGGAGTCGTGCCGCGCTAGCTTCGACGCCGCTGCACCGGCGGCTTCAGCCGCCCAGACCCGGGCTTCGCCATGCTGCAGCAGATGCCGGCCCTCCGCCGTAGTCCGCGCAGGCCGGACTTTGCGGTTTTCCACCGGCGAATCCATTCGCTCCGGCTGCGACGTCGCCGCCACGCCGCCGACTTCGCCGATCCAGCGCCACGCCTTCACCCGTGAGCCCTCGTCCCCGGAACAACGCCGCCCAACGCCGCGCCCCGCGTGCGCCGCAGGCATCCCCCCCGCCCGCACCCGCGCCCGCGAACGGCTGGCGGGACCGGGTGCACCCGTCGCACGCCGCGGTGGTGCTGGCGGTGCTCCACGCGGTGCTGGCGCTGCTGGCGCTGGACCCCACGCCGCACAACGGCGGCGACAACGCCGCGTACCTGGCGCTCGCGCGGTCGCTGCTGGAGCGCGGCACCTACCAGGAGCTGTGGGACCCCGCCCTGCGCCTCCACACCCAGTATCCGCCCGGCTGGCCGCTGCTGCTGGCGGGCGCGATGGCCGCCGGCGTGAGGCCGTGGGTCGGCTTCAAGGTTCTCTCCATCCTCTTTTCCGCCGCCGCCGTGGCACTCTCGTACCTCTGGGCGCGCCGGGTCACCACGCCCGGAGCGGCGCTGGGGGTCGCGACGATCCTCGCCCTGAGCCCCGGCGTGGTGGACCTGGCGCGATGGGAGCTTTCTGACGTCCCTTTCTGGGCCTTCACCATGCTGGCCCTGTGGGCGTTCGCGCGCATCCCGGACGCGCCGGAGCCGGGGGCGCAGCCTTCGGCCGGGGAGGCGGGCGCGGGGGGATGGGGCGCGCTGGCGCTCGCTTCGGCGGCGGTGCTGCTGGCGTACGTCACGCGCTCGGCCGGCGTGCCGATGGTGGTGGCGGCCGCGGGGTGGCTGGCGTGGCGGCGCCGCTGGCGGGCGCTGGCGCTGTTCGCGGCGGTGGTGGGGCCGTTCGCGGCGGCGTGGTGGGCGCGCGGGCGCACGGTGGGCGACGCCTCGTACGCCGGGCACCTGTGGCACGTTGACCCGTACAACCCCGCCCTGGGAACCGTCACCTTCGGGGGGATGCTGCAGCGCATCGCCCGAAACGTGGTGGAGTACACGGGCGACCACCTGCCGTACCTGCTGATCGGAAACCGGATGACCGTCGCGGCGGCGATCGTCGGGATCGCGGTGGTCGTGCTGTCGGCCGTGGGATGGGGGATGCGCCTGCGGCGGGCCGGCCTGGCGGAGACGTGGCTCCCCCTGTACCTGGGGCTGGTGCTCGTCTGGCCGGCGGAGTGGTCCGGCGAGCGCTTTCTGCTCCCCGCGCTGCCGGTGCTGCTGGTGTGCACGGCCGAGGTGGTGCGGGCGGGGGGCCGGCGGATGGGGCAGCCGGTGCTGCTGGGGGCCGCGCTGGTGGGCGTCCTGGCGCTCGGCGGCGCCCCCCGGCTGGTGCAGAAGATCCAGTTCGCGGCCTCGTGCCGGCAGGCGTACGGGGCGGGGGACCCGCACCCGTGCGTCTCGGGAGTGTGGCAGGAGTACCTGGAGCTGGCGGCGTCGCTTCGGGGCCGGCTGCCGGAAGACGCCGCCGTCCTTTCGCGAAAGCCGACGCTGTTCTGGGTGCACTCCGGCTACCGCTCGCGGGTCTATCCGTTCACCAGCCACCCCGACACGCTGCTGGCCCACGCGCGCCGGGCCGGCGCCGAGTACGTCCTTCTGGACAAGCTGGACCACATGTCGGCCACGTACCTGACCTCCGTGCTGATGCAGCGGCCTCACGCGTTCTGCGTCGTCCAGACGATGGACGGGGCGAACACCACGCTGTTCGGCATTCATCCGCAGGCGGAGAAAGTGCCGGACGTGCGGGCGGCGCCCACGCAGGATGAAGAGGTGAACGTCAGCTTCGCCTTCTGCCCGGAAACCACTGGACCGGCCCGCGGTGACGGGGTCCGCGCCAGCGATCCTGAGTGATGCCTGGCCCCTCCACCCTCCTCGACGGAAAGGCAGAGACTGTCGGCATCGCCGGGGCGTGGAGAGGTGACAACCGGGTTGCCTGGGATCGTTCTGGAGAATCCGCGCCGGAGAACCCGTCGTGCCCGAGCGGCCGCAATGCGAACCCGTCACGGGAAAGGCGGGCACGGCGGGATGGATGCGGGTGCGACGGCCGGAGGCGGACCGTGGGGGATCGGCAGAATGCAGGCGTCCCTGGGTAGAGGGGATGCTGCCGGCGAGGGGACGGGATCGGCAATTTCTGGATGGGGCAGCGATCGAGGTGGCCCGGCAGGGAAGCCGCCCAGGGCACATCATCCATCCGATTGCGATCTGTAAAGGCCGGCCCGACTGGATGCTGGACAACAGAGGGGACAAGCCGGACGCATCAACCGAACTCACGAGACGGTCCAACCCGGCCACCCGTGGAAGTGGGTGCCAGAACTTTGTTCGATTATGAGTTCTGCGTATCCCCGCGCGATGCGACCGCTCGCGGGCGGCGCGAAGAAGCCCCGCCGCGAGACGCGGCGGGGCTTCCATGGAGGAGTGGTCGCTATAGGATTTGAACCTATGACCTCTCGCGTGTGAAGCGAGCGCTCTGGACCAGCTGAGCTAAGCGACCGTATCGCGGGCCGGAGGGTATCCGCACCCGCGCCGGAGAGTGGGCTGCTTCCTGCGGGGACCTGACCCTTTGCCCTCCAGATTTTTACGACAGTACCCCGTACGGGAATCGAACCCGTGTTTTAGCCTTGAGAGGGCTATGTCCTAGGCCACTAGACGAACGGGGCCCTGCCTGTACCACCATGCTCCCGAGAGGACTCGAACCTCCACGAGCTTGCGCCCACTAGATCCTGAATCTAGCGCGTCTACCA
>JAHWJJ010000364.1 GCA_019348475.1 Gemmatimonadota bacterium
GACGCCCGGCCGTTAGCCGGCACCCTGCCCTGTGGAGCTCGGACTTTCCTCGACGCCGGCAAGCCGGCGCCGCGATCCTCACTCGCCTCCCTCGACCCGTGTTGTCAAACAAAGCATCAGTGCCCAGGAGAGGACTCGAACCTCCACGCCGGTTAAGGCACCAGATCCTTAGTCTGGCCTGTCTACCAGTTTCAGCACCTGGGCAGGTGCGGTTGCGGCGGCCTGCGTTCCACGGACAAGTGCTCCCGAGAGGACTCGAACCTCCACGAGCTTGCGCCCACTAGATCCTGAATCTAGCGCGTCTACCAATTCCGCCACAGGAGCGTAACCGGTCCGCGGACCCAACCCTCCGGTCCCGACGACGCGCGGCGTGACCGTTGCTGGCCCACGCCGCGAGTCCCCTTCACACAAGCGCGCCCGGAAGGATTCGAACCTCCGACCTTCTGATCCGTAGTCAGACGCTCTATCCAGCTGAGCTACGGGCGCACGATCACGTCTTCATGCCTCGCGCGTGCAGCGCGAATGCACCGGGTAGGAATCGAACCTACAACCTTGGGATTAAGAGTCCCCTGCTCTGCCAATTGAGCTACCGGTGCGTTGGCGAACAGAAAGGGAAATCTATCCCCTTTCAGCGCTTTCGTCAAGCCCCGGCAGGGCTTTGGCCCGGCTCGCCACGCGCGCCGGCTGTATCCGGAGCGGCGCGCAGAGCAAATCTAACCATGGAACGGCCCGCGCGGCAGTCCCCTCGCCGCGCGGGCGGACTCAATCCGAATGGCCCCAGGGGGCGGGCGGGGGCGGGACGGGGCGCGTGAGGTCGAACTCCACGCGAAAGCGGCGGTCGGTGCCTTCGCGCCGCAGCGCATAGGCAAAGCGCTCGCCGGGGATCACCTCCATGGTCCACACGTTGGTGACGGCGGCGGGGATCAGCGAGGCGGTGTGCGCGTCGGCGTAGAACTCCTGCCGCGACCCCGTCCCCGCGTCGCGGGTGTCGCCGCCGTATTGCGTGATGGCGTCTTCCGTCCCGTCCGCGTGGCGGTGGTCGTGCTTCAGCCGCAGCCCGTCGCCCGTGCGCGTGACGATCCAGGTGCGGGAACGGTCCTCACCCACGTGGAACGGGATGCGCACCTCTCCGGGCGAGCACTGGCGCACGTGCATCACCAGCGGCTTGCCCGTGAACGCCGAATCCGCCGCCGTCGGCGCGATGACGGTGCCCGCGTACGCGCGCCCGCACAGGCGCTGCAGCGACGCCCAGAATGCATCCTGCTCGTTCGCCGTTCCCGCGGCGGGCGCGGAGGCGCGGCACGCCGCCAGCGCCGCGCAGCAGATGACCAGCATCGACCGAATCCGCATCGTCCCTCGTGTGCTGTCGGTCCATCGGGTACCCGCCCGCAACATCGGCGCGGGGCGCGCCGTCCGCAAGCGCGGGTTGCGCCGCGGGCCGGCCGCACGCCATCGTTCGCGCGGGCCGCGAACCTTCTCCGGCCATGGCGGGCCCCCCTGGAAGAGCCGGCGCGGGAGCAACGGCGGGAAGGCAGGGATGGATGCGGATCGAGGTGTGGATCGGGGTGCTGGGATTCCTGGGCACGCTGCTGCTGGTGCTGGTAGGCTTGATGAACTTCTCCATCTTCCGCAAGCAGCTGCGGGCCGCCAAAGAGCAGATCGAGACCGGCGTGCGCCACCTGGAGATCGCGCGCCAGCAGCCGGACCTGCACCTGATCCACCGCGCCACGGCGGAGACGTCCGACCATGTGCGGCTGCTGGTGGAGCGGCCGTACCTGCGACCGTACTTCTACGACGGCGCGCAGTGGCAGTCCGGGGACGCGGCCACGCGCGACGAGGTGCAGGCCATGGCGGAGCTCATCCTGAACAACTTCGCCTCGGCCCTCATGCACTCCGCGGCGTTTCCGCAGTACCCGGTGCGCGGCATCGACCGCATCATCACGTTCCACCTGCGCAACAGCCCCGCGCTGCGCGAGTTCCTGCTCCAGCACTTCGACCGGTTTCCGTTCACCGGGCTCACCATGCTCGTCCTGAACAACGACGCCCCGGCGGGGGTGGAGGCGGACCTGCGCGGACTCGTGGAGGCAGCGGGAGTGGACGAGGGAGAAACCGCGCGCCGCGGAGAGCTGCTGGAGCTGTACCGGCGCTCCCCCCACCGCGCGCCGATCGAGTTCACCGCGTACAGCATGCAGAAGCGGCGCTGACGATCATACCCGGTCCCGGAAGCAGGAGGCTCTTCATCGCCTTTGTCATTGCGGTTGAAGCCCCGTTCGGCGAGCGTAGCGAGCCGAGACGGGGCTTGTCGCATTTTCAGCCGCGGCTTCAGCCGCCCCGGCGCGGGGACGGGGAATTTTATACCGGTTCCTGCGGTCTGTTGTGCACCGAGAGTTCTACTGCGCCGTTTCGGCCTGGAATGCACAAGAACCACGTGTATTAGCCAGGGACTCTCCACCGGGATCTGCGAGAGCTCCTTTCTCAGCCCGGACGGAAAACAAGACCGCCCGGAGCGAGCTGCTCCGGGCGGTCGTGCGTGCTGCGATCAGGTTTCGCCGATCGCCGGGTCAGCGCGAGGCGGCGGCGAGCCGCTCCACCGCGCCGGCCAGCGCGTGCACCTTGGGCGCGTCGGCGGCGCCGTTGGCGTCACGGTGCAGCTGCGCGGCCAGCTGGCCCAGCGCCCTGCTCCGCTGCGCTCCCGTGGCGCGCTCGGCGGCGGTCAGCGCCGCGCGCACGGTAGCGATCCGGGCGGCGGCAAGGCCGTTGGAGCGCTCCAGCTGGTCCAGGTAGGCGCGCGCCAGCGCAAAGCTGGGCGGCCACACGAACCTGGGCTGCCCCTGCGGGTTCAGGTGGTCCAGCCGCACCGTGTTCGCGGCGTCGATCTCGTTCTGCGACAGGTGCGCGCTGGGGGTAAGCTCCAGCACGTCCAGCCCGCGCGAGATCTCGGAGCTCACGATCACCCCGTTGTACCAGTACGCCGACCACGACCCGCCCGGCGCCTGCCGGGTGGAATCCGCCGGCCCGCGGTCGAAGAACGCGATCTCGTACGGATTGGCCGCGTCCGTCCAGTCGAACACCGAGACGCCCCCCTGGTACCACGCCTGCACCATCACGTCGCGCCCGGGGATGGGGATCAGCGAGCCGTTGTGGGCCACGCAGTTCTCGAACACCGTCTGCGGCGCCGGCAGCTTGTAGTAGCTGCGGAACTCCATCTCCTTGCCCGGCGTGATGGCGAAGATGGCGTTGGCACCCCACTCCGCCGGGTCCGTGGCGCGGCACTTGGGCTGGCCGCCGCCGCCCCACTCGTCGCTGAACAGCACCTTGGTCCCGTCGTTGTTGAACGTGGCCGAGTGCCAGTACGAGAAGTTGCTGTCCGCCACCGCCGCGATGCGCACGGGGTTCACCGGGTCGCGGATGTCCAGCAGCATCCCGTACCCTTCGCACGCCCCGCCGGCCAGGCCGATGGCCGGGTACACGGTGATGTCGTGGCACTGCGTGGGCCCGGGCCGCGGTCCACGGTCCCCGCCCAGCGCCTCCTGCACGATCCCCGGAAGCGCGGCGCGCACCGCGGCGGTGTCCGCCGCCGTCGCCTCGGCCCGGCCGGCGCCCCCCCGCGCGCGTACGATGCTGTCCAGCACCACGTTCACAAAGCCCTGGTTGATCACGCGCTCCTGCCCGTCCACCGTCACCACGAACCCGCCGCGCGCCCGCGCCGCCTCGATGTCCGCCGGCGTGTCGCCGTGGCGGGGCGGCGCCGTCAGGTCCTTGAAGATGCGCGGGGAGCTGACGATGGCCGCCCGCTCCGGGTTGGCCAGCGGCACCTTGACCACCTCGATGCGAAAGAGCGCCGAGTTGGGGTCCCGGTCCGGCGTTTCGGCCACGCACCCCGGCAGCTCGCGGGGCGACCGCACGCCGGCCGAGCCCGAGATGTAGACGTACACGTTCTCGGGGTCGCCCGGGTGCGCCAGCACGGTGTGCGTGTGCGAGCCGCGGCACGTCTGCACGTTGCCCACGTTGCGCGGGTTGCGGATGTCGCTGATGTCGAAGATGCGCAGCCCGCGCAGCCGCTCCTGGCTGACGGTGTCCTGCACCCCCTGCGTTCCGCAGTCCAGCCGGCCCGTGAGCCCCTCGCCCGAGACGAAGAGCAGGTTGCCGTACACGCTCACGTCGCTCTGCGAGGCGGGGCAGACGAAGCCCCGCACCAGCGCCGGCTCGCGCGGGTTGGAGATGTCCCACACCATCCAGCCGTTGTAGTTGCCCTGGATGGCGTACTTGCCGGTGAACGCCAGGTCCGAGCTGGTGCTCCCCGCGAACTCCGGAGCGGGCCGGTTCCTGGAGAGCACGCGCATGTTCCACGTGGCCTCGGCCGCGTCGAAGCGCCCCGCGCTCAGCCCCACGCGCGGGTCGGGGTTGGGCGCGGCCGTGCCCTGCGCGGCCGCCGGCGCGGCCGCCGCCGCGGCCGCGAGGACCGCCGCCAGCGAGAGCGCCAGCAGCCGTCCGGCGGTGGATCGCACCCGCGCGGGGCGGGGCGGGAGAGCGAGTGGCATCACGGTTCCTTGGATCGGGTTTGTGGGGCACGCGAACACCGGTTCGGCGGCCGCGTCACTGCGAAGGGTTGGCGAACAGCATCCCTTCAAGCATCCGCTGCATCCGGTCGATCTCGGTGGTCTGGTCCACGTTCACGTCCGACGCGAATTTGAACACGGTCTCGTCCTGCGCGGCGCCGTAGCTGCCGAACAGCTCCGACACCATCTGCACGGCGCCGCGGTGGTGCTGGATCATCAGCGTCAGGAACAGCCGGTCGAAGTCCGCGCCCCGGGCCTGCTCCAGCTGCCGCACCTGCTCCGGGGTCAGCATCCCGGGCATCAGGTGGTGGTGGGCGTGGGCCGCATCGGGGACGGGCTGCCCGCGGTCGCGCAGCCACTGCTGCATGGTGGCGATCTCGTCCTCCTGCGCGTTGATGATCCGCGCCGCCAGCGTCCGCACCGCGGGGCTGGCGCCGTGCGTGGGCGCCAGGCGGGCCACCTCGATGGCCTGCGCGTGGTGGCCGATCATCCCCGACATGAAGCGGACGTCCGCCTCTGTCCAGGGATGGCCG
>JAHWJJ010000042.1 GCA_019348475.1 Gemmatimonadota bacterium
ACGTTCTATCAGCAGCGCTTCTTCGACACGCACGTGCGCATCAGCCGCGACCTGCTCCGGACGCGCAACCGCGAGCGGCGCCTGCTGGACGCGTGCCTTGAAACGCGCCAGCCGGTCGTGATCGACAACACCAACGTGCTGGCGGACGAGCGGGCGCGGTACCTGGGGCCGGCGAAGGCCGCGGGGTTCAGGGTGGTGTGCTACTACTTCCGCACCGGCACGCGCGCCGCCATCGCGCGCAACAAACTGCGGGAGGGAAAGGCGGTCGTCCCCATCCCCGGCATCCTGGGCACCTACAAAAAGCTGGAGGAGCCGCGGATGGAGGAGGGATTCGACGTCATCTACGCCGTTACGCTGACCGCGTCGAACGAGTTCTCCGTCGACCTGCTCGCCGGCAAGGAGCCGCCGACGTGAGCCTCGGCCCGCGCGCTGCGTGCCGCGCTCCCGTAGGCCGGACCGTCGCGTCCTCCGGCGGCGGCGCCATGATGTACCGTGCCGCGCGGGGTGTAGCGGTTCAAGGTTGCCGTGGCCATTCGCTCCCCTCGGACCGGGTGAGGATCCGAGCAAAGTCTCTGATCCCAGCGATCTTATTCGTCCTCTACACTCGACCCCGGGAACTCCACGTCCGCGTAGATCTCGCGGAGCGAGAGCGAATCACCGACCGAGGAGAGTTCGATCACCGCGTCCGGGTCGCTCTCCGAGGAAAAGACCCAGAAATCGCCCTGTCGCGCGTACCGCTCCACGCGTACGCGGCGGGAGTCGACGAGCACGTATTCAAGGAGCGAGTCGATGGCCCGGTACGCTTCGAATTTTTCGACGCGATCGTACGGTTCGGTGGTGTCGGACAGAACCTCGACGACCAGTTGCGGGTTGAGCAACGTTCGTGGCCTCGTATCCAGGAACAGCGCCTGCGCGCACATCGCGACCACGGCGGGATACACATAGCCGGTGGGCGAGGCGATCCGCACGCGCACGTCGTTCACGAACACTCGGCAGCCGCGGGGCCGCAAACGCGCGCGAAGCTCACTCCCAATGTTCAGCACGACGTCGGCGTGCTCCGGACTTCCGCCCGCCATCGCGATGATGCGGCCGTTCAGGTACTCGCTGCGGAACTCGGCGTGGCGCTCGAGCGCGAGGTACTCTTCCGGGGTGTAGCGGTTCAGGGCTGCCGTGGCCATGCGCTCCTCTCGGGACCGGGTACGGCCCGAGTGTAAACGGGATCGGCAAACTGCACAATGGGCCCGGGCGGCACCGCAACCGACGCGCCACGTGCGAAAGCTCCCGCCCGGCGCCACCGACGATGCAGGATACCAGCCGTGGCGCGGGCCATGTCAGCTTCCGCCCGTAACCGCACGACGATTACGCGGCGGTGAACCGCGCCCAAGAGGCCGCGGACGTAACATCGCTCCGCGGCCTCGCATCTCCGTTCAGTGTACCCGGCGCGCACCGTCCACCATCAAACGAGCGCTCCGGCAGAAGGAAGTCTGCCTTCGCATTCAGATCCAACCGTGTTCGTTTGGGACGTCACGGGCAGAGCGGACCGTCGTAGACGGAGGTCACGTTCATCGTGGCCGAGCCGGTCGCGCCCAGGGCATCCGTGACGAACACGGTAAGCGAGCCGGAGACGGGAAAGTGACCGCTCCATACCTCGTCGTATCCCGTACCGCCGCCACCGACCGAACTCCACTCGTAGCTGTAGGGAGCGGTCCCGCCGGAGACACTCGCCTCCCAGGTGCACCACGTCTGTGAGTCGATGCGCGGCGGGCCGCCGACGAATACGGTGAGCGCGGCGGCGGGCGAGACGCTGCCGGCCGGCGGCGCCGAGGCTGCCGTCCGTGGGGTCGCGGCGCCGTATGCGGCGGCGAGCACTGCGAGCATCAGCAGGGGGATCAGGCGCTTCATGGCGTTCTCCACGTGCATGGTGACCGGCGCCGCTCCCGAGGTGGGCGGGGCCGGAACGAATATGGGGTGCTCCTCTGCGTTCTGCAATATACGTCTTTAAAAGATAGGAGTAGGGGTCGGACGGAAAAGGGGCCGCGAGCGAAAGCGCCCGCGGCCCCGTTTCCGAGGCGGCCCCAGCCCGGTTACACGGCGGCAGCGGGTTCCGCGACGGTCGCGTGGGCCGGGTAGTGGCTCTGCACGTACTCGTCCAGGATGCGCTTGAACTCGTCCGCGATGTGGTCGCCGCGCAGCGTGGTGAAGTGCTCGCCGTCCACGTACACGGGCGCCTTGGGCTCCTCGAAGGTGCCAGGAAGGCTGATCCCCAGGTTGGCGTGCTTGCTCTCGCCGGGGCCGTTCACCACGCACCCCATCACCGCCACCTTCATCTCCTCCACCCCCGGGTGCGCCTCGCGCCACACCGGCATCTGGTCGCGCAGGTACCCCTGGATGCTCTCCGCCAGCTGCTGAAAGTAGGTGGACGTCGTGCGCCCGCAGCCGGGGCAGCTGGTGACCTGCGGCGCAAACGAGCGGATCTCCAGCGACTGCAGGATCTGCTGCGCCACGTGCACCTCTTCCGTGCGGTCGCCGCCCGGTTTGGGGGTGAGCGAAACGCGGATGGTGTCGCCGATCCCCTCCTGCAGCAGGATGGACAGCCCCGCGGTGGAGGCGACGACCCCCTTGGTGCCCATCCCCGCCTCGGTCAGCCCCAGGTGCAGGGGGTAGTCGGAGAGGGGAGCCAGCTTGCGGTACACGCGCACCAAGTCCTGCACCCCGCTCACCTTGGCGCTGAGCAGGATGCGGTCGTGCGGCAGCCCGCACGCCTCGGCCAGGGCGGCGGAGCGCATGGCGCTCTCCACCATGGCGGCCATCATCACCTCCTTCGCGTCCTTGCGCTCCCGCTCCGGCAGGGCCGCGTTGGCGTCCATCATCTCCGTGAGCAGCGCCTGGTCCAGCGACCCCCAGTTCACCCCGATGCGCACCGGCTTTCCGAACTCCACGGCCCGCTCCACGATGGCGCGAAAGTTCTCGTCGTGGCGCTTTGCGCCCACGTTGCCGGGGTTGATGCGATACTTGGCCAGCGCCCGCGCCGCGTCGGGGTACCTGGCCAGCAGCAGGTGCCCGTTGTAGTGAAAGTCGCCCACCAGGGGCACCTCCACCCCGCGGGCGTGCAGGAACTCGGCGATGTAGGGCACCGCCCGTGCCGCGTCGTCGTTGTTCACCGTCACGCGCACGATCTGGCTGCCGGCGCGCCACAGGGCCGCCACCTGCCGGACGGTGCCCTCCACGTCGGCGGTGTCGGTGTTGGTCATGGACTGCACCACCACCGGGTGCGCGCTCCCCACGGGAACGCCGCCCACGTGCACGGTGACGGTGCGCCTGCGCTGTATGCTGTGCATGTGCTTGTCCAAAGCTGGGTTGCGGCTGCGGCACCAATCTAACCCCGCGAGCCACGCTCCGAAATCCGCCGCATGAAAACCTTTGCGTCGCGGCACCCGCCGTGGTTAGACTACCGCCTCCCGCCGGTCGCGGCCTGTTCCGCATCCCTCACGTCCTACCTTCTCCGCCATGACACCATCCGTGCGCCTTCTGCTCCTGCCGCTGCTGCTCGTCGCCGCCGCCCTCACCGTCCCCGCCCGCGCGGCCGCGCAGGACACGGATGCAGCCGCCGCCGCGGCGCAGGACACCGTCTACGAAGTGCGCCTTGCCGACGGCTCCGTGCTGTTCGGCCGGGTGACCGAGCAGACCGCCGACGAGCTTACGCTGGAGACGCAGGGCGGCGCCACCATCCGCCTGCGGCGGGGGCAGATCGTTTCCATGCGGCCGCTGCGGGGGAGGATGGTGGCCGGCCAGGTGTGGCCCGACGACCCGCACGCCACGCGGCTGTTCTTCGGGCCCACGGCGCGGGCCATTCCCCAGGGGGAGGGGTACTTCGGCGTCTACGAGCTCTTCTTTCCGTTCGTGAGCTACGGCCTCACCGACCGGTTCACCATCTCCGCGGGGACGCCGGTGTTTCCGGACGTCATCGGCGAGATCTTTTACCTGGCCCCCAAGTACGAGGTGCTGCGCACCCCCGCGGCCAGCGCCGCGGTGGGCGTGCTGGCGTTGTTCGCCACCCGCGACCGCGGCAGTGCGGGGCTGCTGTACGGCGTCGGCACCTTCGGCGGTCCCGACCGCGCCCTTACCGTGGGGGCGACCGTGCCGTTCATCGCCGACGGTGGAGAGACCGACATCGGCGACGAGCCGGCCATCATGGTGGGCGGCGAGGCGCGGCTCTCCCGGCGCACCACGGTCATCACCGAGAACTACCTGTTCCCCAGCGCGAGCGGGTCGCTGGTCTCCGGCGGGGTGCGCTTCTTCGGCGAGCGGCTGAGCGCGGACTTCGGGATCGGCGCGGCCTTCGGCGGGAACGACTCCGCCTGCTGCCTGCCGCTGGTGAACTTCGTCTACAGCTTCTGATCCGGAAGCGAAGACCCGTCGCGCGCAGCCGGCGCCGCGGCGAAGGCGCCGGCTCCGCGGGATCCCGTGCCCGCCTCTCCGTCCGGATCCAGAGCCTCGCGCGTTCTCTGCCCCGGTGCCGGAACGCGCGGGGCGGCGGAACAAACCCCTCGCGCCGCGTGTTTCAGCGACGCCGCTCTATCCGCGGCCCCTCCTTTCCATCAGCCATCCCGGAACCGAAGAATGAACCATCGCCTCACCGCGGTCGCCGCGCTCGCCCTGCTGTTCGCGGCCGCGCCCGCCGCCGCCGCCCAGGACGGTGATGCCGCTGCCCTCGTGCGCACGCAGGCCCTTTCCGTCCTTCCCCTGCACGCCGCCTTCGGCTTCTACGCCGGCGACTACGAACGCGCCGTGAGCCCCACCGTGACGGCGGGGATCGGCGGCAGCTACTTTTCCATGGGCGAGGAAACCAGCGAGTTCGGCTACTCGTCCCTCGAGGGCAAGGTTCGCTACTACCCGTCGGCAGACCCGCTGCGCGGGCTGTCGTTCGGGCTCACCG
This sequence comes from Gemmatimonadota bacterium, assembly GCA_019348475.1. Classification (GTDB taxonomy): domain Bacteria; phylum Gemmatimonadota; class Gemmatimonadetes; order Longimicrobiales; family Longimicrobiaceae; genus Longimicrobium. The sequence continues at coordinate 4,937 of JAHWJJ010000042.1, forward strand.
TGGGCCCCACCTTCCTGAGTGCCAAGGACGACTTCGAGACCGACGAGAACATCACGGCGCTCGGCGTGGGCTTCGAGATCGCCCGCAGCCACCTGATGGGCGTGGACCGCCGCTTCTACTACGGCTACGGCGCCGGCTTCAAGCGCCTGTTCATGGTCTCCGGCGAAGAGCGGGGCGCCGAGACGGCCATCCCCACGCTGCGCCTGTCCGTCGGCTACGCCTTCTGACGCACGTCGCGCCGACTCGGTAGATTGGGGAGCGGAAAGGCAGGGCGCCTTTCCGCTCTTCCTTTTGCGGCCGGCGGAGGCCCTGCCATGCAGGTGGATTTCGACGGGATGGTGCGCACCCTGGCCGAGCTGGTGCGGATCAACTCCATCAACCCCGCCTTCAGCGGCGGTACCACGGACGAGCGGCAGGTGGCGGCGTACGTGCGGGCGGCCATGGAGGGGCTGGGGATGCGGACGCGGGTGCACGAGCCCGCGCCGGGACGCGCCAGCGTCGTCGGGCGGCTCCCCGGCACCGGCGGCGGCCGGTCACTGATGCTGTACGCGCACCACGACACGGTGGGCGTCGAGGGGATGCCGGAGCCCTGGGCCGCCCGGGTGCGCGACGGGCGAATGTACGGCCGCGGCGCGTACGACATGAAGTGCGGGCTGGCCGCGTCCCTCGCCGCCGTCCGCGCGCTGGTGGATTCAGGCACCCGGCTGAAGGGCGACCTGGTCATCGTCTCCGTGGCGGACGAGGAAGAGGCCAGCCTGGGGATGACGGACGTCCTCAAGCACCACACGGCCGACGCGGCGATCGTCACCGAGCCCACCGGGCTGGCGATGGTGGTGGCGCACAAGGGCTTCTGCTGGATCGAGGTCCGGACCGAGGGGCGCGCCGCGCACGGCAGCGCCTGGTGGGAGGGGGTAGACGCCAACCTGCGGATGGGCCGCGTGCTGCGGCAGCTGGAGGAGCTGGGGGCGCGCCTGGTCCTTTCCGATCCGCACCCCGTGGTCGGTCCACCTTCGCTGCACGCGGCCACGCTGCAGGGGGGGACGGGGTGGAGCACCTACGCGGCGTCGTGCATCCTTCGCATCGAGCGCCGCACCGTCCCCGGCGAGACGGAGGCGGCCGCCGTGGCGCAGATCCGGGCGATCGTGGATGCGCTCGCGACGGAAGACCCCACCTTCCGCGCCACCGTCCGCCCCGTCCTGACGCGCCACCCGTGGGAGGCGCGGCCGGGTTCCACGATCGCTCAGGTGGTGGGGCGGGCGGCGGAGGGGGTGCTGGGGCGGGCGCCGGAGCGCGCGGGCGCGGCGTACTGGATGGACGCCTCGCTGCTGGGCGCGGCGGGGATCGACACCGTCGTCTTCGGCCCGCTGGGCGAGGGGGCGCACGCGGCGGTGGAGTGGGTGGACCTGGAGTCGGTGCGCGAGACGGCGGAGGTGCTGGCGCGCGCCGCCGTCGACTTCTGCGGCCCCGCGCACCCGTCCTGACGCGGCGCGGCGCTGGCGCGTCGCGTGGAGATCCGACAACTTGGTGCGCGCGGCGGCATCCGCCGAAACCCGGGCGGGCCGGCCGGCGTACCTCACGCGGCGCCGATGGAACGGCGCCGGACGGAACCTGACTCCACTCCAGCAGGACTGAACAGCCGATGAAGTGTTTCAACCGGATTGCCGCCGCGCTGCTCGCGGCCGCCTCCCTTGCCGGTGCGGATGGCGCGGCGGCGCAGGAGGCCCGCAGCATTCTGTATCGCGTGGAAGGCGCCAGCGGCGCGACGGTGTACATGCTGGGCTCCATCCACCTGCTGAGCGCCGACGCGTACCCGCTGCCCGAGCCCGTGCAGGCCGCCTACGCCGACGCGGAGCGCGTGTACTTCGAGACCAGCCTGGACAGCCTGATGGCCCGCCAGCAGGAGATGGCGATGCGCGGCCTGTACCCGGCCGGCAAGTCGCTGCGCGGCGAGATCCCGGCGGACCTGTACGCACGGGTGGAGGCGGCGGCGCCCGGCCTTGCCGCGCTGGGCGTGACCATGCCCGTGCTGGACCGCATGGAGCCGTGGATGGTTGCGCTGCTGTTCCAGAGCGTAGAGTGGCAGAAGGCGGGGATGGTGGCGGAGCACGGCGTGGACATGCACTTCTCCGGGCGGGCCAGGGAGGACGGCAAGCCGGTGGGCGGGTTGGAGTCGGTGGACTTTCAGCTGGGCCTGTTCGACGAGATGCCGCCCGAGGAGCAGGTGGCGTTCCTGCGCCAGTCGCTGGAGGACCTCTCGGAAACCAGCGAGCAGATGCGGCGGGTCGTGGCCGCCTGGCGGGCCGGCGACGCCGCGGCCATCGACGCCATCATGAACGAGTCGATGGACGAGGCGCCGGCGCTGTACGCGCGCATGCTCACCGACCGCAACGCCGCCTGGGTGCCGCAGATCGAGCAGCTGCTGCTCGGAACCGACGACGTGCTGGTGGTGGTGGGCGCCGCGCACCTGGTGGGCGAGCAGAGCGTGGTGGAGATGCTGCGCCGGCGCGGGCACACGGTGGAGCAGCTGTAGCCGCTCAGCCGTTACGCGCCCTTCGGGGACGTTCACCCCCGGAGCCGGGACGTGCCTGGCACACGCGGAAGCTCTCCGACCGGATGGTCGGGGAGCTTTTTCGCGTGGGCCTGCGAACGGCTCGTCGCCAAGCCGCAAAACGGTCCGATGTGACGGCAGGCCCGCTGGACCCGGCTCCGCCGTGGACCGGGCCGTCGGATTCAACCACGGATCGGATTCTTTCTCGGACGTGATGGCAGGATCAGGCCGGGGCCGGGTTTCACGATCCGCCTCGCCCGTCAAGCCCGTCGGGGGAAGGCGGGCACAACTGGACAGATGCGGGTGCGACGGCCGGAGGCGGGCCGGACGAAGTTCGGCACGACCAGGGCGTCCCCTGGTAAAGGGGGTGCTGCCGGCGAGGGGACGGGATCCGCATTTTTCTTCGAGGGGCAGGGATCGAGGTGGCGCGGCGGGTGGTCGCCGGGTCACATCATCCACCCGATTGCGATCTGTAAAAGCCCGCTCCGGCTGGACACTGGACAACAGAGTTGGACAAGCCCGACCCCGCGGTGTCCGCGGTGCGTGCCGGTGCCGGGCACGGCCTCGGGGAGAAGATGACGGCAATCGAAAGACTCTGGACAAGCGGCTAAAAAATTAGCACCTTGCACGGACCCGGCATCCAACCCTTCGCGCCCCTGGCGCATCAGAGGACCCGGGTCAGTGACTGCCGGCGCCCCAGCCGGCAGTGGTTCGGAACCCCCTTCCCAGGGTGCTCCATGAGTGCAGCAGTCCTCGTCGCCGCCGCCGCGGCGATGCTCCAGGCGTCCCCGGACTCCGCGCGCGTGGTGGGCGCGCACCGCGTCGCGGCGGGCGAGCAGGCGCCGGTGGTCGACGGCCGGCTGGACGACGCGGTGTGGAGCGCCGCGCCCGTGGCCGGCGACTTCGTGCAGCAGCGGCCCAGCTCGGGCCAGCCGCCGTCGCAGCGCACGGAGGCCCGGGTGGTATACGACGACGACGCCGTGTACGTGGCCGTACGCGCGTTCGACACCGCGCCTGATTCCATCACGGCGCAGCTGGGCCGGCGCGACGCGACCGGGATCGTCAGCGATTGGGTGCAGGTCATTTTCGACAGCTACCACGACCGCCGCACGGGCTTCCGCTTCGGCGTCACGCCGCGCGGCGTCGTGAAGGACGCCTTCCACTACGACGACGGGAACGAGGACGCCACCTGGGACGCGGTGTGGACGGCCGCGACGCGCATCGACTCGCTGGGGTGGACGGCGGAGTTCCGCATCCCCTTCAGCCAGCTGCGCTTTCGCGCCTCGGCCGGCGAGCAGACGTGGGGCTTCAACGTGCTGCGCGACCTGGCCCGCAAGGAGGAGCGGTCGTACTGGTCGCCCATGCCCCAGAACCAGTCGGGGTTCGTGTCGCGCTTCGGCACGCTCACGGGGCTGCGGGGGCTGCGCAGCCCCCGCCGGCTGGAGCTGCTCCCCTACGCGGTGACCCGGGTGACCCGCGACGAGCGGGTGGCGGACGACGACCCTTTCCGCTCGCCGACGGACCCGTCGCTCTCCCTGGGCGGCGACCTCAAGTACGGCCTCACCAGCAACCTTACGCTCACCGCCACCTTCAACCCCGACTTCGGCCAGGTGGAGGCGGACCCGGGGCAGGTGAACCTTACCGCGTTCGAGACCTTTTTCCAGGAGCGCCGCCCCTTCTTCGTCGAGGGGGTCGACGTCTTCAACTTCGGCATCGGCGGCGGGGACGCGCTGTTCTACAGCCGGCGCATCGGGCGCCGGCCGCAGGGCGACGTGGGCCCCGGCAAGGCGTTCGTCGACGCCCCCCAGGCCACCACCATCCTGGGCGCCGCCAAGCTCACCGGGCGCACCGGCGGATGGACCGTCGGCGTGCTGGACGCCGTCACCGCCGAGGAGCGGACACGCTTCGTGATCGACGACGTGGCGGGGGTGGAGGAGGCGGTCACGGAACCGATGACCAACTACGGCGTGGCCCGCGTGCGCCGCGACTTTCGCCGCGGGCAGACTTCCGTGGGCGCCATCGCCACCAGCGTGCACCGCCGCCTGGGCAATGACGACGGACTGGAGTGGCTCCCGAACTCCGCCTACGCCGGCGGGGTGGACTGGCGCCACCGCTTCCTGGACGGCGCGTGGCAGTTCAACGGGTTCCTGCTGCAGAGCAGCGTGCAGGGCGACACCCTGGCCATCCAGCGCCTGCAGCGCAGCCCGGCGCGGCTGTTCCACCGGCCCGACGCGGACCACGTGGATTTCGATCCCCTGCGGACGTCGCTCAGCGGCTCTGCGGGGCTGGTGGCGCTGAACAAGATCGCCGGCACCTGGCGAACCGGCTCCGGCCTGGTCTACCGCTCGCCGGGTTTCGAGGTGAACGACCTGGGCTTCCTGCAGGGGGCCGACCGGCTCGCCTGGGACATCTACGTCGGCTACAACCGCGTCGAGCCGCAGGGGCCGTTCCGCAACTACAGCGTCTTCAGCAATCACGTCACGGCGTGGAGCACCGGGGGCGAACGCGCCTACTACGCCGCGAACCTGAACGGCAACTTCATGCTGAAGAACCTGTGGAGCGGGTTCTGGGGCGTGAACCGCAACATCGGCGGGCTGTCCGTCGCCCAGCTGCGTGGGGGCCCGGCGCTGCGCACCACCCCCACCACCGAGGCGTGGGCCGGGTTCTTCAGCGACCGCCGCAAGCCGCTCTCCTTTGGCGGCGACATGGTGGTGGGGCGCGAGCACGGCACGGACGGCGGGTTCGTGATGATGAACGGGTCCGTCAACGTGCGGCCGTCCAGCCGCTTCGACCTTACGCTGTCGCCGCAGCTGCGGTTCATCGAGAGCAGCGCGCAGTACGTCGCTACGCGCGCCGACGCGAACGCCGCCGGCACTCCGGAATGGGTGTTCGCGCCGCTGGACCACACCACGGCGAGCCTGACCGCGCGGCTCAACTACATCTTCACCCCCAGGCTCTCGCTGCAGTTCTACGCCCAGCCGTTCATCAGCGCCGGCGAGTACGACGCGCTGATGGAGGTGGAGAATCCGCGCGCCCGCCGCTTCGGCGAGCGGTTCCGCCTGCTGCCGGAGGAGGAGACGCGCCGCTGCACCGTGGACGGCCGCACCTTCATCGGCGTTCGCCCGCGGGGCGAGGGGTGCGGCGAAGGGGCGGGGTTCAGCTACCGCATCTTCAACCCCGACTTCAACGTGCGGCAGCTGAACAGCAACGCGGTGCTGCGCTGGGAGTACCGTCCGGGGAGCACGCTGTTCGTGGTGTGGAGCCAGGGGCGTTCCGACTTCGCCAGCGACGGCCGGTTCCGGCTGGGCCCCAACACGGCGGACCTGTTCCGCGCGCCGGGCACCAACGTGCTGCTGATCAAGGCGAGCTACTGGCTGGACTTCTGATCCCCGATCCCTGGATTCAGGGACCAGGAGGAGAGGCAGTTTCAGCCAGAGGACGCAGAGAAAACCGGAGGGGGCAGAGGACGATGGGTCGTCCTCTGCCCCCTCTCGCCTTCCGCCTGCGCGAACTGCGGTTCGCGAGTGCACGCGGACCGGGCGGAGCCGGAGTCATATCGAGTCCCAGGGTGTGGTGTGCACCGCGTCCTCCGCGTGAACGTTTTGCGTTTTCCCGGTCTCAGCGGGCGTAGCGGCGGACCATGCGGGCGCAGAAATCCACAAACTCGCCGGGGTCCTGCGGCGGGCTGGTGTAGTGCGGCACCACCCCGCGGTGCTCGGGGGTAAAGCAGAAGGTCACCGTCACCTCGAACTCCTCCAGCGCGCGCATCTGCCGGTCGAACCAGGCCTGGCAGCCGTCGCGGTGGTCGTCGCTCCAGCTGAGGCCGGTGCGCAGCTTCTTCACCCCCAGCTCGCGCAGCCACCGCACCGCGTCGTCCAGCCGGTGGTCCTGGTAGTGGAACCACTGGCAGATCCCCAACTCGCCCGCCATCCCGGCGAAGTCGCGCAGCGCCGGCGCGGCGGCGCCGTCCTCGCGCACCAGCCCCATGTGAAAGTGGCGGTAGTACGAGGAGCCCTCGCGCTGCTTGTGGCGGGTGGTGGCCTCCCACTGCTGCGGCAGGTCGAACAGGCTGTACCAGTGGATGCGCTCCGCCCGCCCGCGCAGCACCTCCGCGGTGCGCCTCAACCCCTCGGCCTGGATGGCGTCACCGGCAAAGGTGCTGATCCCCACCTCGGTCACCCAGACGGGCAGGTGCGTCACCTGGCGGACGGAATCCAGCCGCTCCGGCCAGTCCTCGATGCTCCACAGGTTCCAGTCCAGCGGAAACCCGTGCACCGCCACCACGTCCATCTGCTCCAGCACCCCCTGTCCGGCCATGTGCGCCAGAAAGCGCGGGTCGATGGGTGACATTCCGCCCAGCACCCGCTTTACCTCCGGCGCCTCCGCCCGCACCGCCTCCCCCGCCGCGCGGGCCATCTGCGCGAACGTCCGCCAGCCGTGGTCGATGCCGAAGTCCCAGTGCGAGGTGTTGTTGGGCTCGTTCCAGACCATCACCGCCTCGATCACCGGCCGCCGCCTCCCCTCGACGGGTACACGGCGCGCGGCTCGCCGTCGATCACGCGGCCGCGGCGGCACAGGTACACCTCCTGCTCCGGGTGCTCCACGATGTCGAAGCCCGCGCTGCGCAGCATGGCCTCGGTGGCGGCCGCGTTGGGCACCCACCAGTTGGTGGGGTCGCCGCAGTAGCGGTGCTCGATGAACGCCATCCGGGGGTAGCCGGGGCTTTCGAAGTGCTCGTGCTGCCAGAAGTCGTAGTCCGCCTGCACCGGGTCCACCTGCGTGGAGCCGCGCTGCATGGACTGGAACAGCATCAGGTCGCCCACCACGTGCTCGTACAGCAGGTCCAGAGCGAGCAGGGGGTGGCGCAGGTGGTACAGCACGCCCATGAAGATCACGAAGTCGAACTTCTCCCCCAGCTCCGCCACGTCGTACACGGACAGTTTGCGGAACTCGATGTCTATCCCGTTGATCTCGGCGGCGAAGCGGGCCTGGTTCAGGTACAGGTCCTCGCTGTCGATCCCCACCACCCGCGCCGCGCCGCGCCGCTTCATTTCCATGCTGTAGAAGCCGGCGTTGCAGCCGATGTCCAGCACCGACCTGCCCGTGAGGTCCTTCGGCACCGCGTGGGCAAAGTTCACCCACTTGATGGACGGGTAGTCGCCCAGAAAGTGGTCGGGCGCCGTGCGCACGCCGCGCAGGTCCAGGTTGTGGAACCAGGGGCCCAGCTCGCGCACCCTTCGTTCGATGTCTCCCGGGTCCGCCGCCTGGGCGGGATGGGGCGAGATCAATGCGGTGTCTCCAGGGATGAGGTCATGAGAGGGTCAAGGGTCAGGTGCCCCGGTGCCGGGGACCCTGGTGCCTGGCCGATACCAGGCCAGCCACCGGACACTGGCTTCTGCCGGCTACCCACGAGGCAGCAGGTACTCGGCACTGAGCACCAGCTCCACGCTGGTGGCCGCCAGCGGCGAGGGGCCGCCTTCCGGCGCCGGGCGCTGGGCGAGCACGGAGATGGCCTCGCGGTAGCCGTGCAGCGTCCCCACGTCCACGTACGCCTCGCCCGCGCGCACGCCGCGCGCCTCGCCGCCGCGCGCCAGCCACGCGTTCACCAGCGTGCCGATGTACTCGTCCTGCCTGCCGCGCTCCAGCCACAGCTGGTGCAGCTCGCCCAGCGTCCACCCGGGGAGCTTGAAGGCGCCCCACACCCACTGCGTCTCCGCGCCGGGCTGCTTCACCTGGATCTCGCGCACCCGCGCGTCCTCGGTCGTCACCACCGCGTCGAAGAACTCGGGGCGGTCCACTGGAAAGAGGAGAAAGGAGAGGATCCCGTCCGGCAGCGAGCGCAGCCCGTCTTCCGGAAACCAGACGGTGTCGGGCAGCCCCACCAGCACGTCCTCGGCCGGGGGGATCAGGGGAAGGACGCGGAAGATGGAGTCGCACAGCCCGGCCGGCTTCGGCTGCACCGCGTAGCACACGTGGGCCGCGCCGAAGCCGCCGCCGTAGTACTGCACGATGTCGTGCTTTCCGGGGGAGATGACGAAGCAGATCTTGTCCGCGCCGCCGCGGATCATCCGCTCCACCAGGTACTCGCTCACCGCCTTGGGCCGCTCCACCCCGTCGTCGTCCATGCGGCTGCCCACGGGGAGCAGCTCCTTGCTGAAGGCGAGCGGCTGGATGCGGCTTCCCGCCCCCGCCGCCGGTACGATTCCCCACATCGGCTCATCCCTCCGCCACGGTGTCCCGCCCCCGCCACTCCGCCGCCCCGCCCTGCTCCCCCGCCGCGTCCGCGGCACCGAAGGCGGCGTCCAGCAGCGACTCCAGCTCCGCCGCGCGGCGGGCGGAGGTGTGTTCGTCCAGCGTCCGCTCCCGCGCGCGCCACGCCAGCGCCTGGCGCTCCGCCTCGGGCATGCGCATCGCCCGCACCACGTCGTCCGTGCCGCGCGCGATGACGATCTCCTCGTCCGGCGCGAAGAAGGCGTCCAGCCCCTCCCACTCGTCGCTGATCACGGGGCACCCGCACGCCGCCGCCTCGAACAGCCGGCCGCTGGGGCACCACCCCATCTGCGCCATCGCCCGGCGCGTCACGTTCAGCGTCCACCGCGACGAGCTGAAGAACGCCGGGTGCAGCTCCGGAGGCAGGTGCTTGCGGAACCAGATGTTGTCCGCCCAGGGAAACTCCTGCGGGTACTGGGCCCCGCCGATCAGGAAGCGCTGTTGGGGGAGCCGGTGGGCGGCCTGGATGAACAGCCGCTCCAGCGCCGCCTGCCGGTCTTCCGCGTACGTCCCCAGGTACGACAGGTCCGCGCGGTAGTGCTCGTCCGCGGGGACGGGGCGGTGGACGTCCGGGTCCACGTGCCCGTACAGCGGCGCCACCCGCCGCGCGCCCAGCCGCGTCCGCAGCTGCCGCAGCGCGTCGCCCCCCGTGTACGAAAGCACCAGGTCGAAGTCCGCCAGCCCCCGCGGCCCCAGGTACGCCACCTCCCGCCCGCTCTGCAGCGCGTCCAGCGTAACCGGTGTGTCCAGGTCGTAGAACGCGCGCACCGCCGCGGGCGAATCCAGCACCAGCTCCGTGGCGGCCACCCCGTCCGCGTGGTACGAGGTGACGATGGCCACGTCCGCGTCCGCCAGGTGCGCGCGCGCCGCAGGCAGGTTCTGCTCCCAGTCGGGGTAGAGGACCAGGGTGCCGCCCGGCAGCGCGTGCAGGTCGCGGTTCTGCGCATAGTACGGCACGTCGCGCTCGAAGAACACCACCTGGTGCCCGCGCGCGGCCAGCGCCTTCAGCAGCCCGCGCCAGAGCGTGGCGTGGCCGTTTCCCCACGACGAGCTGACCGTCAGCCCGAAGATGACCAGCTTCATGCGGTGCGAACCAGAGGGGCGAGAGGTGGTCATCCGGCGCTCCCGCCAGGCGGGTGCGGAGCCGAACGAGCGGCAACTCTCGCAAGGAGCGCACCGCAAGTGCATACAGTACGCAAGCATCATCAACAAGGCTTTGCAAGATGGTGCCTGGGCTTTGCTTGTGGTTCAGGGGGTAAAAGAAGGCCTCGCGCCCGCCTGGTGCCGACGCAGGCCTGCCGGCGGCCCCTGCTGCTCTGCTGATACGGGATTGCGGAGCATCGTTCTGGAATCCGCGCCGGAAATCCCTCGTGCCCGAGCGGCCGCTGGATGGGTGCGGGTGCGACGGCCGGAGGCGGACCGGATGGGATCGGCAGGATGCCGGCGTCCCCT
>JAHWJJ010000365.1 GCA_019348475.1 Gemmatimonadota bacterium
CCGGGGCACATCATCCACCCGATTGCGATCTGTAAGAGGCCGCCCCGGCTGGACGTTCCGAAGCGCGCCGGGAACCGTGCTTCCGAATGAGGCGCCGCGGGATCTTTCCCGACGCAGCCCCCCGGCACCGACCGAGGAATCTACTCACCCGCGCTTGTACTCTGCCGACGCCGGGGCTTGCCGCGAGAGCACGCGTAGAGACGACAGCGCGCGTCGCTTCACGGTTCTGGTATCACCGAGGACGCCGCTCCCCGCGCATCCTCCTCGATGCGGCGCTATCTTGCCGCCCGGCGCGACCCACGGACCGACCTCTTCCGCGGTCCCCATCCACGGGTTGACGATGAACGACGACGCGCGACACGAGGTGCTGCTGGGGCTGGGCGCCAACCTGGGTGAACCGCTGGAGCAGCTGAGCGCCGCCGTACGCGCGCTGTCGGCGTTCGTGCGCGTGGACGCCGTCTCGTCGGTCTACCGCAGCGAGCCCGTGGGGTACGCGGACCAGCCGGACTTCTACAACGTGGTGGTGCGGGGCACGACGGCAATGCACCCCGAGGCGCTGCTGGACGCCGCGCGGGGGGTGGAGGAGTGGCTGGGACGGCGGCGCACCTTCGCGAACGCGCCACGGACCATCGACGTGGACCTGCTGGCGTACGGCACCGTCGTGATGCGGAGGGACGCGCTCACGCTTCCCCATCCGCGGCTGCACCTGCGCGGGTTCGTGCTGCATCCGCTGGCAGAGGTGGCGCCGGACTGGACGCATCCTGTCTTGAGGCGGACGGCGCGGGAGTTGCTTTCCACCGCCCCCGCACTGGAGCGCGTCGAACGGGTGGGCGCGCTTCCCGGGCCCGGGGCACCGCTTGCCCCCGCGCGTCCGCCGGGCTAAGCTCCCGGCCGGGCGGAACGCGCGTTCCCTATCACGACGCCGCATGCCCCGCCCCGAAGACTTTACTCTCGGCGTAGAAGAAGAGTACCAGCTCGTCGACGCGCGCACCGGCGAGCTGAGGAGCCGCGCCCGCTACGTGATCGCCGGTGACTGGGCCCGCGAGCTCAAGGCCGAGATGCAGGAGCACACGGTCGAGGTGGAGACCGGCGTGTGCCAGGGCACCCACTGCCTGCGCGAAGACCTGGCGCGGCTGCGTTTTACCGCGGCCGTGGCGGCGGAGGCCGAGGGGCTGCGCATCGTGGCCGCGGGGACGCACCCCGCCAGCCGGGCCGAGGGCCACGTGTTCAACCCCGCGCCCGTCTACCAGGAGCTGCGCGAGGAGTACCGGCGGCTGGCGGAGTCGCAGGCCATCTTCGGGATGCACGTGCACGTGGGGGTGCCCCAGGGGGTGGACCGGGCCCGGGCGGGGAACTGCGTGCGCCTGCACCTTCCCCTGCTGCTGGCGCTCTCCGCCGCCTCGCCCTACTTCGCGGGGCAGGACACGGGGCACGCGTCGTACCGGTCCGTGCTCTGGCGCCGCTGGCCGCGGACGGGCGCCCCGCCGCGCTTTTCGGGCGACGCCGAGTACGCGGCGCTGGTGCGGTGGATGATGGAGTCGGGGCGCATCGACGCACCGGGGCGGCTGTACTGGGAGATGCGGCCGCACCACGTGTATCCCACCATCGAGGCGCGCATCGCCGACTGCACGCCCCGGCTGGAGGACGCCGTGGCGATCGCGGCGCTGCTGCGGGCCATCGTGGCCGGCGCGGTGGAGGGGGTGCTGCGCGATTCGCCGCTCCCCGACGCGTTCGTGCAGACGCTGCTGGGCGACAACGGGTGGCGGGCGAGCCGGTACGGCGCGCGGGCGGTGTTCGCCGACCTGGAATCGCCGGAGCCGCGCACCATCTCGGCCGCGGCGTGGGCGGAGCGCCTGGGCGAGCGGCTGCAGGGCATCGCCGCGGCGCTGGGCGACGCCGACGAGCTGGAGGGGCTGCAGCGGCTGGTGCAGCGCGGGTGCGCGGCGGACGCCATCCGCCGGCGGGCCGACGAGGTGGACGGCGACCTGGGGCGGGTGGCCCTGTGGCTGGCCGACGAGACGGTGGTGGGCGCGGGGTTGGACCGCCGCGCGCGGCAACGATTACAGGAACCGGTATGAGCACGCCCCACAGAGTGAAGGTTGCGCTTCCCCAGGCCAGCTCGCGCGGCTACGAGGTGCTGGTGGGCCCCGGCCTCTTTTGCAGCCTGGCCTCCATCCTTTCGCGCTTCTGTCCGGCGCACCGCTACGCCGTGGTCACCGACGACCGCGTGGCCGAGCTGTACGCCGTGCGCCTGTCGCGCATGCTGCACGGCGCGGGGTACAGGACCGACGTCTTCGCCTTCACCTCGGGCGAGGCGCAGAAGAGCCGGGAGACGTGGGCGCTGGTGAGCGACGCCATGCTCGAGGCCGGCTGCGGGCGCGACACCGCCCTGCTGGCCTTTGGCGGCGGCGTCCCCGGCGACCTGGGCGGCTTCGTGGCCGCCACGTACATGCGCGGCCTCCCGTACGTGCAGGTGCCCACGTCCCTGCTGGCGATGATCGACGCCTCCGTGGGCGGCAAGACGGGGGTGGACACGCCCGCGGGAAAGAACCTGGTGGGCGCCTTTCACCAGCCCCACTGCGTGGTCATCGATCCCGAGCTGCTGCAGACGCTTCCCGACGCGCACCTGCGCGCCGGCCTGGCCGAGGCGGTAAAGCACGGCGCCATTGCCGACGCCGAGTACCTGCGGTGGATCGAGCAGAACGCGGACGCGCTGCTGGCGGGCGATCCGCAGGCCCTGGCGCGCCTGATCGTCCGCTCGGTAGAGATCAAGGCCGAGATCGTGGCGCGGGACGAAAACGAGAGCGGCCCCCGCAAGCTGCTCAACTTTGGCCACACCATCGCCCACGCGGTGGAGGCGGTGAGCGGGTACGCGATGCTGCACGGCGAGGCGGTGGCCGTGGGGATGGTGGAAGAGGCGCGCATCGGCGAACGCTCCGGCGTCACCGTCGCGGGGACGGCGGCGCGGCTGCGCGCGCTGCTGGGCAGGCTTGGCCTTCCCACCTCGCTCCCCCTGGGCTACGCCGCGGACGAGGTGGTGGGCTGGACCCGCAGCGACAAGAAGGCGCGCCAGGGCCGGGTGGAGTACGCGCTCATCCAGGACATCGGCACGCCGCTGCTGGGCAAGGAGGGCCGCTGGGGACACGCCGTCGCCGACGAGACGGTGGCGGAGGTGCTGGCGGGCGCGGGGCGGGGGTAGGGTGAACGGGTGAACGGGTGAACGCTCGGAGCGTGCATCGCCAGACGAATTCTCCCCACGCAGGTGAACGGCTGAAGGATTCTCGACAGCTCGCCGCTGCCTGACGGCGCGCGGCTGGAACGGCGATGAGCCCTGCTCGTAGCGCGGGCTCGACGGCGCGCCTCCGGGTTAGCCGCACCGGTCCGAGCCTCCCGCGCGGGGAACGCGCCGAAGCGAGTCGAATTCTCCGCTCCCCCATCGGGTTTACGGGGGAGAGGGCGCCCGCCGCCGCGACGCGTCCCCCCGCGGAGGGTGAGGCCCGCCGAACGTAACCGATTACCGATTCACCCTTTCACCCTTTCACCCTTTCACCCTTTCACCCGTTCACCCGTTCACCCGTTCACCCGTTCACCCGTTCACCCGTTCACCCGTTCACCGAAAGAGGCGCCGGGCGGCGAAACAGGTTATCTTCAACGGCCGGCCCGGGGACGCGCCCCGGGCCGGCTTTCTCGTGATCGGACGCAGGTGGCGCAAGCAGACGCGCGGCGGCACGCGCCGCGGCACCGGGTGGAGTACGCGCTGGCACGGACGCTGGAAGGGGCCGCGGCCTCGCTCCCCGAGGCGATGGCGGACGCCTTCGGGCGGCGGCTGGGCGCGGCGGTCTACCGGCTGGGCATCCGCCGCAGGATCGTGGAGCAGAACCTTCGCCTCGCCTTTCCGGATGCGCCCGAGGCGTGGCGGCAGTCCGTGGCCCGCGGCGCGTACGAGCACCTGGGGCGCGAGGCGGCGGCCATGCTGCGGCTGGCCACCCTGGACGCGCGGGCCGTCATCGACCGCACCATCCCCAAAGGGTGGGACGAGCTGGAGGGCGCGCTGGCGGAGGGGAACGGCTGCATCCTGGTCACGGGGCACTACGGCAACTGGGAGATCGCGGCGGCCACCGTGGCCTCGCGCGGGGTCCCCATCTCCGCGATCGTCCGCCGGCAGGGGAACCTGCTGGTGGACCAGCGGCTGGACGCCACCCGCCGCCGCCTGGGGGTGGAAACCATCTCCCAGCGCGAGGCGCCGCTCAAAGTGCCGCGCGCCCTGCGCAGGAACCGCGTGGTGGGGATCGTGGGCGACCAGGACGCGCGCAGGGCGGGGGTGTTCGTCCCCTTTTTCGGCGTCCCCGCGTCCACGCACCGCGGGCCCGCGCTGTTCGCCATCCGCTTCGGCGCGCCGGTGTTCGCCTGCGTGGCGCGGCGGCTGCCGGGGCCGGGGGTGCGCTACGAGGTGTCGGGAACGCGCGTCCCCGTCCCCCGCACCGGCGACCTGGAGGCGGACGTGCGAACCCTCACGGCGGAGCTGGCGGCGCGGCTGGAGGCGTCCGTCCGCCAGGCGCCGGAGCAGTACTTCTGGTTCCACCGGCGCTGGAAAAGCCAGCCCGCCGGGGAACCGCAGGCGCCGGCACCGGGTATCCCCAGCACGGGCGGTGCGGCGGCGGACGACGCGGAACAGGACGGTCTGTGATCTACATCTGCATCCCGGCGCTCGACGAGGCGCCGACGGTCGGCGTGCTGCTCTGGCGCATCCGCCAGGTGATGACGGAGTTCCGCCGCGACTTTCACCTGATCGTGCTGGACGACGGCTCGTCCGACGGCACCGCCGAGGTGCTGGCGCCGTACGCGCGCGTGCTCCCCCTCACCCTGCTGCGCAATGAGCGCCCGCAGGGGTACGCGGCGGCGCTGGAGCGCGTGCTGCGCGAAGCCGTCAGGCAGTCCACCCACCCACGGCGCGACACGGCCGTGGTGATGCAGGCCGACTTCACCGATCTCCCGGAGCAGCTTCCGGAGCTCATCAAG
>JAHWJJ010000043.1 GCA_019348475.1 Gemmatimonadota bacterium
GCTCAGGCTCAGCATCGAGAAGTTCCGCCGCGGCGCAACGAAGAGCGGGAATGTTGTTGTTCACGTTTCCGGAACCCAGGAACTGGACGCCGGGAACGGGGCCGATCGCGGCGTTGACCGCGTCGGGGTAGGCGCAATTGATTACGTCAGGGCGGAGCCCCGCCGCCCCGACCGCGGCAAGCAATTCCGCAAGTAGCGCCAAATGGCAGGGGAGGAAAGCTCCGATACCGGCACGCTCCAGCCCTCGCTGGACATCCGGCGGAAGCTTCGCGATTGCATCGGAGGGGTAGAGGGTTGCGGCGTGTACGATCACACCGGGCCGGAAGTCAGACAGCCATTCGGCCAACCTCGCGGTATCAGAGAGCCCGATCGGAATCACTTCGAAGGCGGGCATGCGCCCCGTCGCTGCCCAGGGGGAGAATCGGGAAAGATTGAGCCCCGGCCTCGGTCTCGAGTTCCTCGTGAGCACCCCGATCTTGCCCGAGAACCCGTGGAAGAGCAGCGCTGTGAGGAACTGCGTCGCCACTTTCCCCGCTCCGACCAGGAGCAAGCGCGGCTCTTCGGAATCGCGCAGCTCCCTCTTCATTCGCCGTGCCGCCTCTGTCTGGATGCGAAGCTTCGAAGGGCGGCATGGAAGTGTCGGGCCGAGAAGGGGAGGAAGCTCTCATGAAACCAGAACTCGCTGCCGACGGACTGCCAGAGCATGAACCCCCTCATCGACTTGGTCGAACTGGTCCTGATGACGAGGTCCGGGGCGGAGCAATCCCGGGTCGTAAGGTACGCCTCTACATCGCGCTTGGCAAGTGGGAGGCCGCAGGCGCTGCTCGCGTTCCGGAGCGCCTGGATGACCTGCCGCTTGCCGTCAAAGGTTAGATAAATGTTCACGCAGGCCGCCGAAGTCGCGACTCTCGCTACGTCCTGGTCAGATTCATGCACTGCCAACTCCATGTCGAGATCCAGGCATAGCCTTGCGACTGCGCCCCGGATCCGCTGCTGGCAGTATTCGAGCTCGAGCGCCCTGGGCAGCGACATCGTCCAGAGGGTCAATCTCTTGATTCCGGCGGCGCTGGACGCCGCGACGAGTGCCTTGATGCTCCGGATGTTGCCCCAGAGGCCAAGGTCAGGTGCCAGGAGGCCGAGCCGCCAGTACAGGGGGAGGTCGAGGATCACGCCGACGTGCTCCAGCATGCTCGCCTGATTCGGGATGTCATCGCTGATCTTGCTCACAGTACTCGTCGGTCCTTGAGGTGTGCCGCTCTCAGCCAACGACGTGGCGGAGACGGCTCGCAACACGAAAGCAGGCGAGTTTCGCGTGGCGGCGGGTACCAGGAGAACGCGCTTCTCGCGCAAGCCGCGGAGAAACTGGCCGTGGCGGAGTGACGTCGGCAATCTACTGATCGCCACGCTCGACCGACTGCGGCACTTCGGCCAGGACGGATCTCGCCTGCGCCTGCTCATGCTCGCAGCAGAAACATCGGTCAAAAGCCCCAACTCGGGCCCGAAAACCAGCGGAAAGTTGCCCGGCAGCGGCCCCCCCGTGCTCGCTCTCGCCTCCTGTAGAGGGCGCTCGGTCATGGTGAGCGCATGACCATTGAGGATCTCGCGCCCCACTGCCCGGTTGACCAGCGTCCCCATCCCTCGAGCTTCTTGCAGAGCGGGCCAATCGAGACGCCGCTCCAGGGCGCGAGATCATCCGCGCATATGCGCGCGGCGTCGGAGGACCGTGTAGTATGGCTGGTTGAGAATCGTGCGGCGTCCGTACTGGATGATGTGCGCGCTCGCCTGCAGGCTCACTGGCCGACCAGCAATGGCACGGAGGGCCTGCCGCAGGGGTGTAAGGGCCGGAGCGACATCGGGCGCCGCGTCATCGAGCGCGAGTGAGTAGAGCCGTGGGATGTACATGGCGTCGGCGCGCCACAGCGCGAATGCCCCGCGCCCCAGAAGGGCAAGGTCGATATCGCTCGTGCCCGGACCATCCACGTCGAAGGGCTCGCCGGTGCGCCAGCGCTGACCGGTGACGGCGCTCCCGCGCAATACCACGGTCACGTGGGGCGGGAGCCCCTCGCGAAGCACGTGAACGAACGTCTCGAAGCGGTGCGCCTCGCCGCCGAAGGCGAGTCGTATGATGTTCTCGCGCATCTCCTCTCCCGACAGCGCGCTACGCAAGCCATCGCGGTCCGTGCTCCCGGAGTTGTTCCGCGCAAGGGGCGCCAGAGTGAGGGCTCTCATAGCACGCCGGCCCCCTCGCCGCAGAAGCTGCTTCGCGAGATCGAGAGAGATCTCAGCGAGGGGTTTGGCGCGCCCGTCACCGCGGCGCACGGTCGCAGGACCGTGCGTATGCCCGTCGTCCGTCGGCGGTCCCTCCGACATCCACATCCTCCTGACCCTCGG
This sequence comes from Gemmatimonadota bacterium, assembly GCA_019348475.1. Taxonomy (GTDB): domain Bacteria; phylum Gemmatimonadota; class Gemmatimonadetes; order Longimicrobiales; family Longimicrobiaceae; genus Longimicrobium. The sequence continues at coordinate 2,392 of JAHWJJ010000043.1, forward strand.
TCTGTTCGAGCGGCGCATGCATCAGCTATCAGAGGGCAGTGCAGCCCGCCGATGATCCTGCATCCCTCATTTTGCCTGCGGGGCGGACGAAAGTTCAATCAGGCGGGCCAGCGCCAGCGGCCGCCAAGGACGGCGCCGGCTACCTTGCCCACCGTGGACGCATCCGGGCGAAAGCCGCGCTTCCAGTACTTCACCAGGCGCCGCATGGCGATGGGGGGATAGCCCAGTTGATTGGCGCGCAGCCGGCCCTCCATCAGGTCCGTCCAGGTGTAGCGGCCCACGTGCAGGTCGCGGCCGTCCATTACCATCTGGCACACCGTGTAGTCCGCCAGGGCCAGGATCTCCTGGGCCGACGCACGGCTAGAGACGCCGGAGAGCTGGATCAGGTCGCCGTTGGGCGCGCGAAAGTCAACCGCCACCAGCCCCGGCCGCGTGGCAAGCGCGTGCAGGTACAGCAGCATTTCCTCCTCCGGAAGCGCGGACAGGTCGGGGACGGGGTTATAGATGCGTTTACGCCGCCTGTCCCACGGCGAGCCCTTGAGGGAGAAGCACTTGGGGACGTAACCGGCGCGCAGCAGCCGTACGGCCGTACGCTCCAGCGCCGCGCGGCTCTCAAAGAACAGGTCGAAATCGCCCGGGTTGTTCTCGGGGCCAAGCTGGCCGCACAGCCAGCGCAGCAGGCTTCCGCCCATCAGCCAGCAGCCGCCGCCCAGAAAGTGCGCGTGGGGAATGTCCGGAAGGCCCAGCGCGTCGCGCACCCGCTCGACGGGGAGGCGCATGGACGCCTCGGTGACCGACCCGCGCGCGTAGGGGGCCACGAGCGCGCGCAGGCGGTCCGCCTGCGCGGCGCCGACGGGAGCGATCATTCCGGACAAATCTCCTGCGGAAACGGAGCGACAAGGGGGAGCGCGCCGACACAAATATCTATCGCTTCTCCGCGAGAGGCAAGCCGCGCGCGGCACGCGCGCGGCTTGCCTTTTGGCATCTCTCGCGTTGCCACGCAGAAACCCGCAACCTCTTTTCGCGCCACCGCGAGGCGCGCCTCTGCTGCGGGGCCGAGCGCCGGCTGAACCAGCTGGCGGCCGACTTTCCGGCGAGGCCCGCGGCCTGTGCCGCTTCGGCAAGCTGCTGCACGAAGGCACCAGCACGCTTGGTGAACCTGCTGGTGGGCGCGGCGCTCCCCGTGCGGCGGGTGCCGCTGGAACCCTTTCGCACGCCGCTGACGCCGGGCTGGACCGCTACCTTCGCGACCCGCTGCTCAAGGGGGTACTGGGCGCGGATGCATGGGCGCGCTGAGGATGCCCCCGGGGCTCAGTGCGTTCTCTCGATGGGGGGGCTCATGCACTACCTCCGCGGCCTCTCATTGTTCCGCCGCGTGATTTCTTCGGTCTCTGCTCCGTCTATGGAAAAGGCTTGTTGTATCAAGGCCAACATGGTGGCCTCACCGGCCTTTGGCCAAGATCTGCACCGGAGCAATCTTCTATCCGCACTCAGGCACCCACGCTTCCGCGCTGGTGCATGTTGATGTCCGTGGTGCGGGGCCTGACGCCGACAAACTCTCAGGCGGCCTCTGAGGGCCATGGAACGGCACGCAGTCGTGACAAGATGTCAGGCTTCGCACGCGCGAGGGGACGCCACCCGTGCGCGTGGTCACGCCTCCACCGGCGCTTCGAGGTAGCCCTGCACCCGCGGGGGAAAAGCCGGGGAGGGAGCGGCCATGGGAGCGGTCATGGATGTGACGTCGGTACCTTGTCGTACGTGTGGTTATGCCCCGGCGCGGGGTGGGCCGCGGCGGCGAAACGCGCTTCCTGTCGGGCAGACTGCAGGCGGTGGAAGCGGGCATACATCCCGCCCAGCGCCAGCAACTCCGCGTGGGTCCCCTCCTCCACCACCCGGCCCCCGTCCAGTACGACGATGCGGTCGACGGACCGCAGCGTGGCCAGGCGGTGGGCGATCACCAGCACGGTGCGCCCCTCCAGCGCGGCCTGCACGGCCGTCAGGAGCCGCGCCTCCGTCTGCGTATCGATGCTGGCCGTGGGCTCGTCCAGCACCAGGACGGGGGGCGAGCGGTAAAGGGCGCGCGCAAAAGCCAGCATCTGCCGCTCGCCCACGGAAAGGTTGCCGCCGCCCTCCGCCACGGGGGCGTCCAGGCCGCCTGGGCGCTCGCCGAACCACTCCAGGGCGCCCACGGCCGCCAGCGCCTCGCGCGCCCGCTCCCGGTCCGGCGCGCCCGCGCCGGCGGCCACGTTCTGCAGCACGGTGCCCGCGTACAGCACCACGTCCTGCGGCACCACGGCGAACCTGGCCCGGAGCGCCTCGCGCGGGACGGTGCGCACGTCCTGCCCAAAGACACGGACGGTGCCGGCGTCCGGCTCGTACAGGCGCAGCAGCATGGCCGCGATGGTGCTTTTTCCCGATCCGGTGGGCCCCACGAGGGCCACGCGCTCGCCCGGCATCACCCGCAGCGAAACGCCGCGCAGCACGGGCGTTCCCGGCGCGTAGGCGAACTGCACCCCCTCCAGCTCCAGGGCGGGCACCGGCGCACGAGATCCGGCCGGGGCTTCGGGCGCGGCGCGGGGGCCGGGCGCGTCCTCTTCGCCGGCGTCCAGCAGGGCGAAGATGCGGTCGGCGGCGGCCAGGGCGGACTCCATCTGCCCCTGCCGCAGCATGGCGTTGCGGATGGGGAGAAAGAACATGTCCAGGTAGATGACGAACGCCACCATCGTGCCGAACGAGACCGGCTCCCCCGTCACCCGCACGGAGGTGTACCACAGCACGGCCGCCAGGCACACGCCGAACATGGTTTCCACGAGCGCGTCCATCACGGCGCCGGCGCTGATGGTGCGGCGCACCGAGCCGTAGTGGTGCTCCGCGATCGACTCCAGCCCTTCGACGGCCTGTCGCTCGCGCCCGTAGCTCTGCACCACGGACACGCCAAGCACGTGCTCGCCCACGAACGCCCCCAGCCGCGCCGCCCACACCCGCTGGTGGCGATACGCTTCGCGAAAGCGCCGGCGGAACCAGGTGACCCCCAGCGCCGCCACGGGGACGATGGCCAGGGCCACCAGCGCCAGCCGCCAGTCGATCAGCAGCATTACGACGGTGGCGCCGGTCAGCCGGAGGGCGTCGCCCGGCACGGTCAGGGTGCCGGAGGTGAAGAGCTCGCCCAGCGAGTCCACGTCGTGCGTGAGGTTGGCCACGAGAACGCCGCTCTCCGTGCGGTCGAACATCGCGAGGCGCCGCGTCTGCAGGAACGAGAACAGGTGCTCGCGCAGGTCCGCCACCGAGCGCGCGCCGGCCAGCGCAAGGCAGAGCATCTGCGGATACAGGATCAACTGCTCGCCGATCACCACGATCCCCAGCAGTACTCCCGCGCGGACCAGCGCGCCCGTGCCCCCCTGCGAGGCCAGGCCATCCAGCCCGTACTTCATCACCAGGGGGCGGACGAGGGCCAGCAGCGCCCCCGCCGCCATGAGCCCGAACGCGAGCGCCAGCAGCCCCGCGCGAGGGCGCAGGAAGGGAAGGAACCGCGCGAGGATGCGCAGGTCCATCCGCAGGTCCGCCTCCTGCCCCGGGGTGCCCGGCGGCATCGGCACCGCCGTACCCGCTGCCGCGCTCACGAGACCCCCTGCGCGGCCAGCGCGGGCTCCGCGCCGCCCGCGTCCGGCTCGTGCCCGTCCTGCTCGCGCACCAGGGCGGCGTAGGCGCCGCCGGCGGCCATGAGGGCGTCGTGCGTCCCCGCCTCGGCCACGCGGCCGCCGTCCAGCACCAGGATGGCGTCGCAGCGGCGCGCCGCGGCCGTGCGGTGCGTGGCCAGCACGAGCGTGCGCCCGCTCGTCCATGCCCGCATCTCCGCCAGCACCCGCGCCTCCGTCTCCGCGTCCACGGCCGAAAGGGGATCGTCCAGCACCAGCACGGGTGCGGCGCGCGCCATAGCCCGGGCGAGCGCGACCCGCTGCCGCTGGCCGCCCGAGAGCTGCACCCCCCACTCTCCCACGGCGGTCTGCAGCCCCAGGGGCAGCGCCTGGGCCTCGGCGAGCACCTGCGCGCGGGCCAGCGCGTCGCGCACGGCGGCGCCGGCGGCGGGGGTATCGGGATCGTCCAGCCCGTAGGCGGCGTTCCGCTCCACCGTGGTGGAGAAGAGGAACGCGTCCTGGGGCGCGTACGCGATGCTCCGCCGCACCTGGTCCAGGGGCAGGTCGCACATGTCCACTCCATCCAGGAACAGCGACCCCGGCGGCGCCGCCTCCAGGCGGGCGAGCAGGCGCACCAGCGTGCTCTTGCCCGAGCCCGTGCGCCCCAGCACGGCCAGGGACCCGCCCGGAGGAACGCGAAAAGACACGTCCTGCAGCACGGCCGCGCCGCCGTGCCGGAACGTAAGGCCGCGCGCCTCCACCTCGCCGCGGACCGACTGCAGCGGCGGGTGCGTTCCCCCGGCGATCTCGGGGACGGCCACGAACACGGCCTGCATGCGGTCCATGGCCGCGCGGCCCCGCTGTACCACGGCGGCGACCGTCCCCAATCCCATGAGGGGCCCCATCAGCCGCAGCAGGGCCACCCAGAACGCGGCGAACTCGCCCCAGGACAGGGTGCCGGACATCACCATCCATCCCCCGTAGCCGAACACGCCCAGCCCCGCGAGCGACGCGACGCCGGCGAGGGCCGGCATCATGGCCGCGCGGACGCGGGAAAGGGCCACCAGCGCGTCGTGGTGGTGGCGGTTGGCGGCGGCGAACCTCGCGCGCTCCGCCTCCTCCAGCCCCAGGGCCCGGACGGCGCGCACCCCGGCCAGGCTGCGGAAGGCCTGGCCGCTGAGCGCGCCCATGCTTTCCTGCGCCTCGTGGTGCCGCGCGAACAGGCGCTGCGCCAGCAGCTTGCGGGTAAGGGCGAGCCCCGGCGCCACGACCATGGCCGCCAGGGTGAGGCGCCAGGAAAGGTGCAGCATCACCGCCAGGGCGCTCACCATCCCGCACACGGAGTACACGATGCCGTTCACCCCCAGGCTCAGCATCCCCCGCACCTGCGCCAGGTCGTGCGTGGCGCGGCTCATCGCGTCGCCGGGGGGCATGCGGCGAAAGAAGCCGGGTCCCTGGTTCAGCATCCGCTCCAGCAGCAGGGCCCGCATCCGCCGCTCCGCGCGGGCCGCGGCGGTAAAGATTTGCAGCCGCGACGACACCCGGAGCGCCGCGGCGGCCAGCGTGGCGACCAGCACCCACTGCGCGGCGCGCATGCCGGCCGCCGCGTCGCCCGCGGTAATGCCGTCCACGGAGGCGCGGACGAGCAGGTCGCGCGCGGCCAGCACGGCCTGCTGCGCCACGATCGCCGCCGCGCCGCCGGCGTACAGGGGCAGGTAGCGCAGCAGCCAGTCCCGCGGCCGCGGCGCCGCCGGAAGGGGTGCGCCCCTCATCCCGCCTCGGGGTGCACCCCGAGCGCCACCCGGCCGATGTACCGAATGCACCAGTTCCCCCGCTCGACACTCATTATGGCCCTTGTGTATCCGACGCTCGGGTGTGGCAGCCAGGTGCGTGCCTCGTGACAGATTCCATGACAAGCAGATGAATAGGCTACGAAATCCGATTGCCTCTCCCAGGCTGCTCGTTGGGGCTCCAAGCGTGCTATGTCTTGATCACTCGGTCAGATGTGCGGTTCGGATAAGGTGATGCCTAATCCACGAATCGACAAGGCGTGCAGGATCACGATCTGGGCGATGGGGGTGAGCGGCTCCTGCGCGCTGCTGATGGGATCGCTGCTTTGACAGCAGTTCCGCCACCGGCGCGACGGGTCCGGGAACCGTGTCGGCCCACGCCATCAGGCATGGCGTCCAGCGGTCGTGGAACACCGGACCGGGCGCCACGGCAACGTTGCGGTGGTAGTGATCCACGTAGTCAGCGTGGTGGACCAGCGCAGCGCGTACGCCAGGCCGCCGCTGCGGTACGTCTCCGGACGGTGCAGCCGTCCGGCCAGAGTGCGTACAGGCAGTAGAAGTTCTCGCGGTTTTCCCGAGTGAGGCAGCAGACGCCGTCCCAGCGCCCGCAGCGGGCGAGCCGGTCCATCAGTGTGGACTTGACAGAGCCGTCGATGCCGCAGAACACGATCAGAGGCGCGCGGGGCGTGGGGGCAGAGGCGGACCCCGTGCCCGGGTCCGGCTCCCGGCGCCGGTTGGGAGTCGTCATCCAGCAGAACCTCCGGGCAGGGCAGGGATCCATCCGCAGGCGTGCCGTGCGACGCATGAGGGGCGACGCCTGGTAGCGGGCGCGTCGCGCACCGGCTGTCCGGGTCAGGATCATAACACCGCACCCGCGCCTCCGCATACCCACGGGACGGGCGCACCACACCTCAACAGGAGCCTTCCAGAGCTGCGAGCTGGAGACCGTCCAGGAGATCACGGCGGGGCTGGTGCCTACCACCTTTCACAAAGAGATCGCGGGGTTCCGCATCCCCGGATACTGCGCTGCCGAGGTCGCGCGCCTTGCGGCCAGGGTACTGCTGGAGCGTCGCGACCGCACGAACTACCAGGTGCGCTGGTACCGCAGGACGACCTCGACCCGGCCGCCGGCGAAGCCGTGGGCGCAGGCGGGGCCCGGTACGAGGCGAGCGACACCGACCGGGTGGGCGGCGTGGACTCGGCCCCGGACGGGAGCACCGCCTCGGACCCGCTCACGCGCCGGCTGCGGTCGGCGCTGTACCCGTACATGCCCCCGTCGACCGCCTGCGGCTGGATCTGGACGACGCGCTGCCGCTGGGGGCTGCCCCGTACCGCCGGCCCGACGGCAGCCGGTCGTCCGTGGGAGTGGGCAGGATCATGACGTCGGCGCAGGAGCTGGTACATGCCGACACCAGCCGCAGGGGGTGCCTGACGGCCAACATCTACGTTCAGCTGCCCACCGAGAACGGGGGCGTGCGCATCGGGAACCACACCGGCGCCTTTCTGGATTCCCCGGGGTCGTACCTGTTCGGCGAAGGCGAGATTCCGGACGACACCCCGTCGGTGCTGCTGGTCCCCGCGGCGGGCGAGCTGGTGGTCTGGAATCCGACCTGCCCCCACGTCGTGTATCCGTTCTCCGGGGGAAGCCGCGTCTCCATGCAGACCTGGCTCAAGGTGGTGCCCTCGGCGCAGCGTGAGACGCTGTGCGTGGAACTGCTGAACTGAGCCGGCCCTGGCCCACCCGCAGAGGCTGGGGCGGGGTTTCTCGCGTTGGAGCCGTTCGCTATGTTCCACCGCCCGAATGGCGGGGGCGGGTGCGCGCGGGCACCGGTCAGGACTTTTCCCTGCTCTGGGAACTGGGCCGGGGGTACGACGGCCTGGTGGCGGTGCTGGACCGTTTCGCGCATCCGCGGGTGCGCGGCCGCGAGTTCCTGTTCGTGTTCCAGGGCGGCGGTCTGCCGGCGGGGACGGGCAGCTACACCTTCCGCTACTGGCTCGGCGCCCCCGACCGTACCCTGGGCGGCGACGAGCTGGAGCAGTTTCGCCAATCGCTGCTTGTCTTTCCGCCGAGAACATCCCCCTGCGCTGAAGGCGCGGCGCACGCCGCGGCCTTTTCCCCGGACGCGCCTCGCACCCCCGGGGCGCACCGCCCCTTTTCCCGCCCGCCGTGCCAGGCATGCAAGAGCCCCTCACCATCAGCGCGGACAGCCTTCCTTTCTTCCGTGAAAAGGTGGACCGCCTTCTGGACGCGTGCCTGGCCTTCAAGGTGCGGGAGCCGTTCGGGGTGCCGCCCGCCGCGCTGGACGAGGACGCCCTGCGCGCGGCCGCCGCGATCCGCGCGGAGGGGGAGCCGCTCGACGACGTCCTGGAGGCGCTGGCCGGCACGGTGCTCCCGGCGTCGGTCAACTTCGGCGCGCCGGCCTTTCTGGCGCATCCCGACTGCGGCAACTCCATCGCGGCCGCGCTGGGGGACTTCGCGCGCTGATGCAGCAGAACCTTTCCAGCTTCGACTACTCTCCCGCGGCCAGCCGCGTGGAGCTGCACCTGCTGCAGCAGAGACGCGAGCTGGTGGGGTTTTCCACACGGTCGGGACCAGCCCGTCCAGCGGGCGCTGGCGCGGGCGGGCGGGGCGCGCCGGGCGGCGGAGCTCGTGGAGGCGGTGGCGCTGGCCGGGTCAGGGGGATCAGCTTGTCGGGGAACTGACCGGGACGCCGACGGCACCGGCGTCGCGGAGGCGGCGCGATGGAGGTGAGGGATTTCGAGTTCCTGCTTCGCTGCGTCTCGTTTCGCGGCGGGGCCGTGCCCGACCCTGCCCCGGCCGGGGGGTCGGCGGTGGACGGCGCGGACGACCTCCCTGCGTGCAGCGAGGGTCGGTCTCGGTGCCGGAGGAGAGGAGGAACCTGGCAGAACCTACCGTTGTGGCGGATACGGCGTCAAATGGAACGGCGCGGCTGGAGGGGATCATCCCCGCGCGTCGCGCGTTCGATTCCCTCCCGGCGCGGACGCGGCGCCGGAGCGCGTGCGCAGGCCCACGCACCTGCGCGTCGTACGTCAACCGCGTCACAATTCCTGTCGCGTGTAACGGAGCTCGGGGGAGCGATGACCTGGATGACGTCGAGGCAGCTGGCGGAGGGACGGCAGCGGATCGGCTGGTCGCAGGAGCAGCTGGCCAGGGCGGTGGACGTTCCTGTGGACCGGGTGCGGGAATGGGAGGCCGCCACCGTGCCGGTGCCCCGGCGCGCGGCATGGCACATCGAGGAAAAGCTCGCGTGGGCCGAATACGAAGCCGGCGTGCGAAGGGCCGGCATTCCCGTGTGCGAATGGGCCGAGGCGTGGGATGCCACGCCGTTTCCGGCAGACGACGAGGGGATGCTGAAGTCCCTGGAAGAGCTCCAGGCGCACGAGAAGGAGTGCCCGGTTTGCATCGCGCGGCAGCGGTACGCGGAGCGGCACCCGCCGCCGGCCGCAAGACGCCGGCATCTCTGGCTCCCCCCGGCCTGGACGATCGCGGATCAGGTGGACCGCCTCCCGGAGAAACTTCGCCCGGTGGCGTGGGGGGTGCTGGCGGGCGTGCTGGGCGTCCTGGCAGTGGCGTTCCACGACCTGGGGAACGCGTCTTCCGCCCATCGGCTGACGGCCGCGCTGCAGGCCCTCGGCATCGGGATTCTCGGCGGCGCTGCGGGAGGCACCGCGTACCTCGTTGCGCGCCCGCTGCGCACGCGATTGCACGGGGCGGGTCCCTACGTCGTGGGCGTCGTCTGTACGACGGCCTTCCTGGGCGTAACCCTGCTTCTGTCGCATCTCGCGGGGGGTACCACGCCCCGGGCGGCCGAGGCCTGGGCCCTGGTCGCCGTCGCGAACCTGGTCCTCGGCATCTGCATGGGGTACGCCTGGTTCCGGCCGGGACGTCGGGGCTAGCCGGGAGCATCGCGCCCCCAGGCGCCTCCGCATCCGACATCCACACTGCGGCCCCGCCGCCCCGCTGCCTGTCGGTGGCGGCGGATGAGGTGGGAGGATGCGCATCCGTCCCTCCACCGCGCGAAAGGTTTGACCGAATGCCCACCGACGCACCGGGCCCGCTCTCTCCGGCCGCGGCGTACCGCGAGCACGCGCCGCCGGCCGCGCTGCGCGACGCGCTGGTCTGCCTGTGGAGCCACGCGTCCGCGCCGGACGGCGCGGAGCGGGCGCAGCCGGTGCTGCCGGACGGGTGCGTGGACGTTCTCTGGGTGAGCGATGCCGAGCCGGTGGTCGCGGGGCCGGCCACCCGCTCCATCGTGGCGCGGGTGGCGCCTGGGACGACGATCGTCGGCGCGCGCTTTCGCCCCGGCTGGTGCGCTGGGGTGCTGGGGGTGGACGCGAGCGAGCTGCGGGACCTTCACCTGCCGCTGCGCGACGTGGCGCCGGCCCTGGCGCGGCGCCTCTCCACCTCCGTGGCGGACCGCGAGGCGCGCATGGAGCGCGTCGCCGTGGCCGGTGCGCTGCTGGCGCGGCACCTGGCCTGTGTGCCTCCGGACGGCGTGGTCCGCGGCGCGGTGCAGTGGCTGGCGCGGCATCCGCAGGGGCGGATGGACGGGTTGAGCCGGGCGCTGCACGTCAGTCCGCGCCAGCTGCAGCGGCGCCTGCTCGCCGCCTCCGGCTACACCCCCCGGACGCTGCGTCGCATCCTGCGGTTCCAGCGGCTGCTGGCGCTTGCGGACGCCGCAGGCCCTGGGGCGCGGCTGTCGTCGCTGGCGCTGCGCGCGGGGTACGCGGACCAGGCGCACATGACGCGCGACGTCCGCGACCTGGCCGGCACCACCCCCGCCGCGCTCCTCCCCGGCGCCGGCTCCGCCTTGCGGATGGCGAACCTCTTCGACAGCTGATGCCCCGCGTTCGGCTCCCGGATGTCCGATTCGTTCAAGACGGCGGATCGGCATCCTCATACGTTCACGGGGTTCCCGTGGCGCGCACCTCGCCGGACCGCCGATCGCCGACGCTGAACTCGCGCAGGATACGGTCATAATCCGGCGACTGCGCGGCCCATCCCCCTCTACCCTGAGGCGTATCGAAGATGAAGCCCCGTCTGGACCTGATCGGAATCGTGGTGCAGGACATGGCGCGCTCGCTGGCGTTCTACCGCGAGCTGGGCCTGGAACTGCCGCCGCAGGCGGATGCCGAGCCGCACGTGGAGACGACGCTCCCCGGTGGGCTGCGCCTGGCCTGGGATACGGTGGAGGTGGTGCGCTCGTTCGATCCGGACTGGCAGCCCCCCAGCGGCGGCCACCGGATGGGGCTGGCGTTCCTCTGCGAAAGCCCCGCCCGGGTGGACGCGGCCTACGAGCGGCTGGTGTCGCTGGGCTACCACGGGCACCGTCCGCCGTGGGACGCGTTCTGGGGCCAGCGCTACGCCGTGGTGCACGACCCCGACGGCAACGGCGTGGACCTGTTCGCGCCGAACGGCTGAGAGGGACAAGGGGACAAGGGGACAAGGGGACAAGGGGACAACGAGACAAGAGGGCGAGGGGACAAGGGGATGGGTGATCGATCGTCCCAACCTCGCGCGCAAGGGCGCGGAGAGCCGATGCTCTCCGCGCCCTTCGCGTCCCACCTCCGGCCCTGGCCGTTACAGCGCATCCGCCACGTCGGCACCAAAGAACTGGACCACGTACTTGCGCTGCAGCGAAGTAAGCCGCCGCACCGACCACTCCAGGTGCACGAAGTGCGGTTCCGCCGGCACCAGGCGCAGCGGCATCCCCGCCTCGGCCGGCGTGCGGTCCGCCTTGCGGTTGTTGCAGGTGCTGCACGCCGCCACGCAGTTGTCCCACGTGTTGGCCTCCGCGCGGGGCGCAAAGCGGCTCTGCGGCAGCACGTGGTCGCGGGTAAGGAACTCGCGGCTGCGCAGCGCGCTCCGGTGCCGCCCGCAGTACGCGCAGGTGTAGCCGTCCCGCGCAAACAGGATGGTGTTGGTCACCCCCCGGCGCATGCGGCGCGGCACGTACACGAACCGCACCAGCCGGATCACCGCCGGAACCGGCACCTCGCGCCCCGCCGACCGGATGACCCGGGTGCCGTGCGCCTCCACCAGCTCCGCGCGCCCGTCCAGCACCAGGCGCACCGCCCGCTGCACGGGCAGAAGCACCAGCGGCTCGTACGAGGCGTTCAGCGCAAGGCACCCGCGCCGGATGGATCGAGTCTCCGTCATCGTGGTCAGCATGTCGGCAGCTCTCCGTTTCTCTTCCTCCTGAAGTTTGGGCGAGGTACGGGTCCGGGTGAGGAACGATCCAGGGAAAGTGCGAAAGTGCGAAAGTGCGAAAGTGCGAAAGTGCAGTTCAACCTCCCCCAGGGTTTTTTGGGGGGAGGTGTCAGCCTCGGCGAGCGGAGGGGCGTGGCGCGGATTCCCGCCACCGCAGAAAGTCTCCGCGGCGGCTCCCTCGGCATGATCGGTGTTTTTGTGCATCCAACGACGAGAGCGGCGGGATTCGAACCCGCGATCTCCGGAGAGACAGTCCGGCGCTTTGAGCCGCTAAGCTACGCCCCCACAATGTCGGTCCGCAGTGCGCCCGGGGGGATTCGAACCCCCGCCCTCCGGATTCGTAATCCGGCGCTCTTGTCCAGCTGAGCTACGGGCGCATGCAACCCGTTCCATGTTGATGCGCAGCCGCGGGGTCCCCGCGCGGAGCGGAGAAGACGCACGGCACCGGGAGTCGCGTTCGCCAGGCCGGGCGCTGCCTGCCCCGGCGGGTCTCCACGCGGACTGCGCTGTTCCTTCACCCGAAACCCGAGTTTTCAACGGCCCTGCGCATAAGGAAAGACGCCCTGCCTCTCCCGCTGCATGGGGAGGCAGGGCGCCTTGCTGCGCCTGCGCCGGCCGGGGCCGTAGCTTAGCCCTGTGCCGGAGCACCTCCCATGGAACTTCCGAAATCCTCACCGCCGTCCCGCGAACCGCGCCAGGGATCCGCCGCGTCCTGATGCCCGCCGCGCGTGCCGAGAACGACGGCAGCTTCCGCACGCGGCAGGGCCACGCCTCGCGTGCTGTGCGAGGGCGCCTGCGTGCGCTGGCGGCCGGCGAAGGTGTGCGCCTGCATCGTGGTGCCTGGTGGTGCGTGTACGTGCCCGCGAGGGCGGAAAACAGAAAAGGAGCCGCGATCCTCCGGCCTTCCTGCGAAGGCCTGGCGAGCCCCAGACCCGTGGTCTGCAATGGCCCGCCG